>JBLIFE010000044.1:0-10590 GCA_047633515.1 Paracoccaceae bacterium
AACGCGCCGATGGCGCGCTCTGTATCCTCAAAACGTCCCTGCACAAACAGCACAAGCGCCGCCAGCACCGTGGCCCACGCCATCAGCGCAAACCAGATCCAGCCCGCAAACCACGGCACCTGAACCAACCACAGTGGCGTCTCGAGGGTGGTGTTCGCGCGCGACCCGTTTGCCAGCGTCTTTTCAAGAACCGGCCAGCAACGGAACGCGATAATCGTGATCGTGAACGTCAAAACAAGCATCGAGCCCAGATCGAACAAAACCCGGCCCCGTGTCGCAAGACGGCTGCGCAGCAGGTCGATGCGCACATGCCCCAGCTCAAGCATCGTATAGGCCATGCCCCACGCGGCACTGATGGCCATGACATAACCGCTGATTTCGTCGGTGCCCCCAAAGGAGGCCCCCACCTGTCGCAAAACAATATCCGCCAGCACAAAGACTGCGCAGGCCAAAAGCAACAACCCGACAAGGATCGCCACCGCGCGGTTGACCTGTCTGAGTGTCGTAAGAATGTCTTGAGCCATAAGGGGGGGCCTCCGTTCGGGATCAGCGGTTATTTGGCGGCTATCGTTACGCCGACAACTTTACCAACGCTGTCGTTCCAACGTGCAACCCATTCGTCACCGGCGCGCTCGGCCCAATCGGGAAGCACTTCGGTCTCGAGGATCATGCGCGCGCGGGCAAAGTCTGCCTCTGACGCCTCAACAAGCACCATGGAGCGTGCGTCACCCGACGGGCATTCGCCGTTTCCTGTCAGACACGCCACGTCATTGGTCAGCGCGTCTTGTGCGCTTGCCCATGCTGGAGCCTCGAACGCAGTCCCGATCTGTGAGGTGATCAACGTCTTTGTGGCGTCGTCCATGCTGTTCCACTTGTCCATGTTGACAGCCGTCACAACAGAGTCCCAACCGCCCAAAGGCAGGGTGAGCAGGTGCGTGGACACTTCCCACCAGCCGGCGCTATAGCCCGAACCGGCGCCTGTCACGGCACAATCCACAACACCTTTTTGAAGCGCACCTGGCACTTCGGAGAAGCTGACGTTGATGCCTTCGGCGCCAAGCGCGTCAAGCAATTTGGCGGTCATCCGGCCCGATGCGCGGACTTTAAGCCCCTCAAGGTCCGAAAGCCCGGTGATCGGAGCATTGCAGAACACAATCTGTGGCGGGTAAGGCGCAATGGCAAGAACGTGCGCGTTGAAACGGTCACGAAAGATGTCCGACACCATCGGGCGTGCGGCATCGACCATGGCTTTCGCCTCGTCAGCTGTCAGCGCCAGCAACGGCACATCGAGCCCTTCCAGTTCGGGGGCGTCGGACACTGCGTAATCGGCAACCGTCATGGCGACGTCATAAACACCCTCGCCCAGCAGACGGTAGATATCTCCGACACCCAGCCCCATCTGGTTGTGGGTTGTCAGGGCAATTTCAAGCGTACCATTAGATGCTTCGGGCAATGTTGTGCCCCAGAACGGTGCCTCGTACTGCTTGTGAAGTGGCAGGCCCGACCAGCTTCCTACGACATTCAGATTTTCGGCCAGAACCGGCGTTGCTGCCAGAGCGGTGGCCGCAAAAAGGCAAAGCGATGTCTTCATTTTCAGAACTCCTCGTTTGTGTTGGGCGATATTAACGGAAAGAGAGCACCGGAAATTCGGCGTCCTCCGGCACATCCGTGATCAGCATGTGTCCGGGTTTGTGAGTGATACAGACAGGCATTCCCGCCTGTTCGATGGCGACCTGTGGCGTGACACCGCAAGCCCAAAAGACTGGCACATGGCCTTGGGGTAGCGGCACGGCATCGCCCCATTCGGGACGCGAGATGTCATTGATCCCGATAGCTGAGGGATCGCCGACGTGGATTGGCGCGCCGTGGGCATGGGGGAAATTACGTGAAATCCCGATGGCCCGGTCCACATCGCTTAACGGGACCGTCCGCATGCTCACGACCATTTTGCCGTGAAACGGCCCTGCCGGAACTGTTTCGAGAGAGGATCGGAACATCGGCACGGTCAGGTTGTGGTCAATGTGCCAAAGCCGCAGGCCCGCACGCATCATTGCGTGTTCAAAGGTAAACGAACAGCCCAATGCAAAGGCCACAAAATCGTCTTGCCAGATGTCGGTAATATCAAAGGTCGCGCCGTCAAGTTTTCCGTTGCGATAGATATTATAGGCCGGAACATCGGTGCGGATATCTATGTCGCGCCCCAGTGTGATCATTTTGGGGTTGCCGGTGTCAGACACACCCGACAGCGGGCACGGCTTGGGGTTGCGCTGACAAAACCGCATGAAATCAAGCGCGTATCGTTCGGGCATAATTGCAAGGTTTGATTGTAGCACCCCGGGCGCAAGCCCGGCTGTATGAAAGGTATACTGCTGCGTGCGAATTGCGTCGCGCACATTGCCAAGGCCAAGGGCTTTGAGGTCTTGATAGGTTGATGCCATGCGCGCCTCTCCGGTTTCTCGGAGGATTATCGGCGTGGACCAATATTAAATCAAATCCAAAATTTTTGGCAAAACGTATCAGATATATTTATCGGTATAGGCTCGGGCCACCTCTTGGGCAATTCCGGCGGCCTGTTCTACAGTATGGTTTTTGGGCTCTCCCAGATAGGAAGCCGTGAACATCAACGGGCCGGGAACCCAGCCGGGGTCGAATTCGACGATGGTGCCTGTCTCGACAAGCCGCTGGCCCAGAACGCGAGGCAGGGCCGCGACACCGATGCCTGCCTCAACAAGCCGGAAACAGGCTGACAAGGAATGGGAGGGGAACAATTTTGCCCCCGGTCCGATCAGATCCAGCAGTTTTGACTTCAATTCACGGTGTGGCCGTGTGTTGCGCGCATAGGTGATGACGGGGCGATGCAGCAACGCCGCAGGATCGGTCTGGGGGGGGATCTGATCTGTCGCGATGTACCACGCCAACTCGAAACCGGGCAGGTCGATATTATCAACGGTGAATTCCGAAATCGGGCCCAGCAGAAACGCAAGATCGATTTCACGGTCAAGCAATCCGGCCCGCAAGTTGACTGAAATGTCGACGCTGATCTCGATCTCGAGGCTGGGGAACATTCCATGCAGGCGGCTGACAAAATCGGGTAACCAGCACTGGACGATCGTCTCCGAGGCTCCGATCCGCAAAACGCCGTCGACGCCTGCCGGATCAACAACATTCTTTTCGACCATCGCGCTAAGGTGCTCGAATCGCTCTGCGTATTTCAAAAGAATTTCACCCTCTTTCGAGAGCTTTAGCCCGCCTGATCCGCGAGAGAACAGAATCTTTGCGACACTGCTCTCCAGATTCTTGATCCGCATCGTCACGGCCGGTTGCGTCAGGTTGAGCGCCTGCGCCGCCTTGCGCACACTTCCCAAGCGCACAACAGCAAGAAAAGCTGTGATCTGGTCAAGGTTCAATCTGCTCACGTGGGGGGCTCATTGTTCGGGTTTCGGGTTTTTGCGTGGCTTTGAAAGAAGGTTTACGGTGCGTGAGGGGGGATGTGACCACGGCGGGCCGGGATCAGGAAAACAGGTCTGTTGCGGGGGCTAGGATGCCTTTGGGACGGGCGGAACAAGGACCAGTTTTCCGGTGTGGGCCTTGTCCAGAAAATCGACCTGTGCCATCGCAATGTCCCTGAGCGGGTAGGTTTTGGCAACAACGGGGCGAATTTCGTCGGCTTCGATCCGCGCGATCAGATTGGCAAAGACCGCGTCTTCCTGAAAGGTGCAGCCCAGAAGCGTCAGATCCTTAAGATAGAGTGTGCGCAGATCAAGTGGCACAATCGGCCCCGCAATTGCCCCAGCCACAGCATAGCGGCCGCCACGGCGCAAAACGCCAAGCAGGCTTGGCCATTGGTCTCCGCCCACAAGGTCGATGACCACGTCCACAGACCCCTCGCCAAGCACCAGACCAATGTCGGCGTTGCGGTCGATGACCTGATCGGCCCCAAGGTCAAGGACCTCTTGCGCTTTGGCCGGTGAACACAGCGCGATCACATGGGCACCGCGGCATTTTGCCAATTGCACCGCGGCCGAACCGACCCCCCCGGAGGCTCCTGTCACGAGCACGCGTTCGGGCCCGAGTTGTGCACGGTGCAGCATGTTTTCAGCCGTGGAATATGCACACGGGATCGAGGCCAGCTCGGCATCGCTCCAACGGCTGTTCACGGCATACGTTTCCCGCGCGGGCGCGCATGTAAATTGAGCGAACCCGCCGTCACATTCGCTCCCCATGGTCCAGCATTCATAGGCGCGGTCCGGTTCGGGGCGGGGCATCATGCTGCGCACAATCACGCGTTGGCCGATGCGCGCGGGTGCCACACCTGTACCCACCGCAACGATATAGCCGCAAATGTCGGCGCCTTGTATCCGCGGGAACGACAGCGCGGTTCCGGCCCATCCGGCGTCGTCATTGCTGGCGTTCTCAAAGCCGGTGGTGCCTGCGTTGTTCGTAGCGTCGCTGTTGGCTTTCGAGTACCAGCCGATGCGCGTGTTGATGTCTGTATTGTTCACCCCTGCGGCGGCCACCCTGATAAGCACTTCGCCGTCTTTGGGCTGCGGGACGGGCACATCGGTGCGGTACTCCAGTTTCTCCAACCCGCCAAGTCCGGTAAGCCAAACCGCGTGCATTTCGGAGGGAAGGGGCATCGGGTATCCTTTGGGTCGGGGATGCGTTCCTAAAGGCGAAAGCATGATTGCAACCTAGAAGCTGGAAACCGCTATTTGCAAGGTCCGAAATATGTTATGTCCCAAATTCCTAGTGAAATTCGTGCGATACCGTAATTTCAAATATAAAAAAGGCCAGTCTCATGAGCAATACCCCCCTCCAGTTGTCCTATAGATGGGTCATTGTCTGTGTGTCGGCCCTGATACTTGCCATTGCAATGGGCTCGATTGTCAATGGGTTGTCGGCCTTTATCGTGCCGATGCAAACCGATTTCGGCTGGGCACGCAGAGACATCTCCCTGATCAATTTCTCGGGTATTATGGGGCTTGCTTTTGGCGGGTTGGTGATGGGGCCTTTGGCGGACAAACGGGGGGTGCGACCGGTTGTTCTGTTCGGCGGCGTTGCTTTAGGGCTGTGTTATCTTGCGGCCTCTTACGTGACCGAGCTGTGGCAATTCTATCTGGTGTTTTTTGTGGGCGGCTTCTTTGGTGCGGGGGCGATTTTCGCGCCTGTGATGGCTGCTGTCGGAAGCTGGTTTCAAACGGGGGCGGGGCTGGCGATCGGGATTGCCTCGGCGGGGCAGGCGCTTGGGCAGGGGGCGGTGCCGTTTGTGTCATCTCACTTGATTGCCGTGTTCGGCACCGATGGTGCATTTGCCGCGACGGGTGCGTTTATGGTGATTACATTGATCCCGCTGTCTTTGCTGTTGCGCACGGCCCCTGTGGCGAGTGCGGCCCAACTCCGCTCTGACAACGCACTGGAGGATGTGGCGATCCCGACACGCAGGGTAATCATCACCATGAGTGCTGCAATTATCCTGTGTTGCATCTGCATGGCCATTCCGCTGATGCATCTGGTTCCGCTTATTCAGGATCGCGGCTTTGCGGCTGACGAGGCGGGACAGGTCATCTTTGTGATGTTGTTGGTGGCGATTGTCGGGCGCATTGCTTTTGGCAAGTTGGCAGATATCGTCGGCGCGGTGCCAGCATACATGAGCGCGACCGCATGGATGACGGTGATGATCTTTGGCTTCACCTATATTCAGGATCTATCGACGTTCTATATCTATGCGGTCGTTTACGGGTTTGGATATGCAGGGGTCATGACCGGTGTGCTGGTGTGCCTGCGGGTGTTGATCCCGCCGTCGCGCCGGGCTTCGGCGGTTGGTGTTGTTGTGATGTTCGGCTGGTTCGGCCATGCGATCGGCGGGTCATTGGGCGGTTTGTTCTATGATATTTTCGGAGATTACACCGTGGCCTATGGCGTGGCTGCCCTAGCTGGAGTGGCGAACCTGATGATCGTTGCGACCTTGTGGCGCGACTCTCCGCGTCCGAACAGGGCGGTGTCTGGCGCCAGTTGATCCAAGGTGCAGTCGGGGCCCGGCAACTCTTTTTAGGTGATATTCGGTCGCATTTTCGCGATGTGTCCGGCCGCCGAAAAGGCCGCCGGACAGGGCTGTTGCATCAACCGTCGAAATCGACTTCCTCGGTCAGGCGAAGCGCGATGCCGCGCAAATCGGCAATCTCTTGCAGGTTCGCATCATCCGGCACCAACGTGCCAAACGACGCCACCATATCCGAAATCGAGACAGCAGGATTGACCGGATATTCATCGTTCAACTCGGCATAAAGTTTCTGACCGGTCTCTGAGGTCAGAAACTCCATCAGCTTGAGCGCATTTTCCTTGTTCGGTGCCGAGCGGGTCATACCGACGCCGGACACATTCACATGTGTGCCGCTGTTTTCGAAGGTGGGAAAGACAATGCGCGCCGCATCAGCCCAGGCTCGCTGATCCGGGTCGCGCTGCATCAGCGCCATGTAATAGGTGTTGCCCAACGAAATATCGCATTCTCCCTGACTGATTGCCTTGACCTGAGCACGGTCGTTGCCTTGAGGTTTGCGGGCAAGGTTGGCCTTTACTCCCGACAGCCAGCCCTTTGTATAGGCCTCGCCGTGGTGGGTAATCATTGCGGCAGTAAGGCCCACCATATAGGTGTGCAGCCCCGACCTTGTGCAGATGCGTCCGGCCCATTTAGGGTCCACAAGATCCTCATAGGTGGTCACCTCTCCATCGGCGACGCGCTCTTTGGAGGCATAAACAACGCGGGCGCGGCTTGATAATGCAAACCACTCGTTTTCGGGGTCCTGATATTGCGCCGGAACGGACGCCTCAAGGGCATCAGAGACAACAGGTTGCAGCACGCCCGCCTGTTTCAGGCTGTCGAGCCGGCCGATGTCCGAGGTGAACGCCAGATCGGCGGGGGAGCGTCTGCCCTCGGACACAAGCCGCTCGGTCATGCCTTTTTCAAGAAAGACGGAATTCACGGTGATCCCGGTTTGCGCGGTAAATGCGGCAAACAGCGGATCGATCAGTTCTGGCTGACGATACGAATAGACATTGACCTCCTGAGCCAGAACAGGGGCGCCCAACGTCAGCGTCAGCGAGGCAATCAGGGCGGTTCGAAGGGGGGACGTACGAGTAAGCATGGGCATTGATCCTTTGGTATGCTGTCTGTCTTAAACATGAGTCTTTTTGTCAGGTCAATATCCTGATTGATTTTGTCGGGTAAAAGAAACGTGCTTAGTCCTGACCCCGTTCGATCCGCTTTGCCGCATCCCAAAGCGCGTCCATCTGTTCGAGTGTGGCCTCTTTCGGACTGCGGCCCTGCAACGCAAGGGTCGTCTCGATATGGGCAAAGCGGCGCACGAATTTCGCGTTTGTGCGGCGCAGTGCGGCCTCGGGGTCGACATTCAGGTGGCGTCCCAGATTGCTAATCACAAACAATAAATCCCCTAGTTCGTCCTCGATGTCATCAAGTATGCCGGTCTTTTGCGCCTCGGCAAGTTCAGCGGCCTCTTCGGTGATTTTCGAGAGCACATCGGTGATGTCGGTCCAGTCAAAACCCACTCGTGCGGCCCGTTTTTGCAATTTTAGCGCACGGGTTAAAGCGGGCAGACCCAGAGCTACGCCCTCTAACACGCCGGCCTCGCCCTTGGCAGCTCGCTCTGCGGCCTTGAGCTTTTCCCAGTCGCGCGTTTGCTGTTCTGCCGATTTGTCGCGACTTTCGGAACCAAAGACATGGGGATGGCGGCTGATCATCTTGGTGCTGATGCCGTGAACGATGCTGTCAAAGTCAAAGTGCCCGTCTTCGGCACCCATCTGCGCGAAATAGACAACCTGAAGCAACAGATCTCCAAGCTCTGATTCAAGCTCGCCCCATGCCTTGCGTTCAATGGCGTCGGCCACCTCGTGGGCTTCCTCGATCGTATAGGGGGCAATCGTGGCGTAGGTCTGTTCGATGTCCCAAGGGCATCCCGATTGGGGGTCGCGCAGCCGTTTCATGATTTCAAGAAGACCGGCCATGCCGCTGTTTGGATCGGGTGTTTTTTGCACAATGTCGGACATCATATTTGCTCCTGGTCTGGCGCTTGGGTTCGGGGACTTGAGGTTGGGGGGCTTGGGGTCGGGTCGCACAAGCCCTGATTTAGCCCACACAAAGCCTGTCGGGCGCAACACGTCAATCGGCACGTTTCCAACACGCTTGCCAAACGGTCCGTCGACCTGATGCGTTTGCCAAGGCCGCAGGGTGTGATAAGTTTCGGTTATGAAAGTAACCTTAAAACAACTCAGTTATTTTGTGGCCCTTGCAGAGCAGGGAAATTTCGGGCGCGCGGCCGAGGTGTGCAATATTTCGCAGCCTGCGTTGTCCATGCAAATCAAGGAGCTGGAGAGCAACCTTGACGTCATTCTGGTCGAGCGGCGCCCGCGTGAGGTCTGTCTGACGCGGGTCGGGCGCTCTGTGTTGGAACGGGCGCGCGGTATTCTGGCACAGACGCGTGATCTTGAAGCGTTACCGCGCCGCGCCCGCGGGTTGATGGGCGAGCTTCATATTGGCGTGATCCCCACTGTGGCGCCCTATCTTTTGCCCCCGACGCTGACGCGGTTGCGCGCACTGGATCTGACGCTGGATATCCGTGTGCGAGAGGCGCCTACGCACGTGTTGCTGGGGCAGTTGGAAAACGGGGTGCTGGATGCGGTTGTGGTGGCGCTTCCGGTTGATCTGCCGTGGACGCAGGCGCGCCCTTTGTTCGAGGACCGGTTTTTGCTGGCCGGCTCGACGGCACGGCTGGAGCGGTTGATAGGGCAGGGCGGGCGCCTTTCCGAGGCCCTACGCCCGCAAACGCTTGATCCTGATCAGTTGCTTTTGCTTGACGAAGGGCATTGCCTGTCGGATCAGGCGATTGCGGCATGTGGGATTGATCCGGCGCGCCGCCGAATCGACCTTGGGGCGTCGTCACTCGCAACTTTGTGTGGGCTTGTCTCGGAGGGGTTCGGTTTGACGTTCCTTCCGGAACTGGCGCTGGCCACCGAGATGGCCGCGGCCCCGCGACTGCGTTTGCACCGGTTTGCCGAGCCGCAGCCGGCCCGTACGCTTGCGCTTGTGCGCCGTGCGGGCGCGGCCCAGCAGGAAGACTGGTTCGCCGAGCTTGCCACGTTGATGCAAGAGGCCGGTGCCGATGTGATTGCGCGCGGTGCGGCAGGCGCACGGCCTGCCTGAAGGCATGTGCTGGTCTGCCGGGTTTGGTGCGCTTATGCATAGCCGCCATGCCGGATCCGGTGTCGGGGAAACTCCCTTGGACATCTGTCCCGACAGGCCTTAGTTTCGAATCAAACCTGAAACGGAGTTGTCCCTTGAGCACCCGCGACCTTACAATCCCTGACCAGCGTCACCCTGAAAAGGCGCATCGTCCCAATAATGCCCAGCCCAAAAAACCAAGCTGGATCCGGGTCAAGGCACCCGTCGGCGAGGGCTATCAAACGACCCGCGATATCTTGCGTGAGAACAATCTTGTGACCGTGTGCGAAGAGGCCGGATGCCCGAATGTTGGCGAATGCTGGAATCAGGGGCACGCGACCATGATGATCATGGGCGAAATTTGCACACGCGGCTGCACGTTTTGCAATGTTGCGACCGGCAAGCCCTCGGCGCTTGATGCGTTCGAGCCGGGGCGGGTGGCCCATGCTGTGGCCAAGCTGGCACTCAACCACGTTGTGATCACCTCGGTGGACCGGGATGATCTGACCGACGGCGGGGCGGACCACTTTGCCCAGACGATCCGTGCGATCCGTCACCGGTCACCAGACACGACGATCGAGATCCTGACACCCGACTTTTTGAAATGCGACGATAGCGTGCTGGAGGCCGTGGTGGCCGCGCGCCCCGACGTGTTCAACCATAATCTTGAAACGGTGCCCGGACTTTATCCGACCGTGCGACCGGGCGCGCGGTATTTTCACTCGTTGCGGTTGTTGCAGCGGGTAAAGGAGCTTGATCCGACGATCTTTACAAAATCCGGCATTATGGTCGGGCTGGGTGAGGACAGACAGGGCGTCGGGCAGGTGATGGACGATATGCGCGCCGCCGACGTTGATTTCCTGACCGTCGGGCAATACCTGCAACCGACGCCCAAGCATCACGTGATTGACCGGTTTGTGACCCCCGAAGAATTTTCAGCCTACGAAAAGGCGGCGTGGGGCAAAGGGTTCTTGATGGTGTCGGCGACGCCGCTTACCCGGTCAAGCTATCACGCGGGCGATGATTTTGCGAAACTGCGTGCCAACCGGTTGGCCCGGCTTGGCGTAAACTAGACGATTCGCTGCGTGGTTCAATCTGCGCGCGACCTGAAAATCGACAAAACCCGTACGCGCGCGTGCGGGTTCCTTTTTTAAAGGGGCACTACTTAAAAATAGATATTTCAAATTATTATATTTTTAAAATACTTAGTAAGACTTAGGCTCTGGACCCGTTAATCCACTTGAGTCTGTCAGGCCTGCATGATTCAATCCACTCGAACTGAGGGGTGATTATGAGCAATCTTTACTGGCTGAGCGAAGATTAGATGGCGCGGCTCCGGCCGTATTTTCCGAAGAGCC
>JBLIFE010000045.1:0-10510 GCA_047633515.1 Paracoccaceae bacterium
GCCGGAAGCCCACCGTCAAGCACTTTTACCGACGCAGTCACCCCGACAAAACACAAGCCCGTCACGACCATCCAGAAAATCCCTTCCACAGGGCGGTCGGCTTTCGGTGTGGGGGCTGGAACTTGGTCTGATTTTTGCGTCATACGACACCTGACCCTATTGTCGCCAAGGCCGCAAGCCGTCAGAGTCCGATCAAGAGTTTGATAGCAATTATAAACATGACAGCCCCGACACCTAAATCCAGAACCTGCCATGCGCGCGGCCGCGCGAATACAGGCGCCAGAAGCCGCGCCCCGTAACCCAAAGCAAAGAAAAACACGAACGACGCCGCACACGCCCCAAAACCAAACGCAAGCTTGTGCTCGGGATATCTGGCCGAAACACTCCCCAACAGGACAACCGTATCAAGGTAGACATGCGGGTTGAGCCACGTCAGCGTCAAACAGCTGCCAAGGACGGCCCAGCCCCCGCTGACACCGTCCGTTGCCGGTTCAAGTGTACCAACCCCTCGCCAAGCCGACCAAAAGGCCATGGCGCCGTAAATCAATAAAAATGCAGCCGCCCCGTATCGCACAACCGGCAAAATCGCAGGCGCTTGTGCCACAAGCTGCGCAAATCCACCGACACCGACGGCAATCAGCACAGCGTCCGATAGCGAACATGCCAGCACAACCATAAAAACATGTTGCCCGCGAATTCCCTGCCGGAGCACAAACGCATTTTGCGCCCCAATTGCCAGAATTAATCCAAACCCCAGCCCGAAACCGTTCACAACTGCGTCAACCACAGGCGAATCCGCCCTGATCTGCCAGTATTCCAGTGTTCATGGTTACAAAATCGTACCTCCAATGATATATTGAAACTACTGAATGGATATTACTCCGACGAAGTAGATGCGTGCATTTCTTGATCTTTATTATTTCTTTTCGGTTCACTTTTACGTTTATTAATACCTCGTAGCCGATCATCGAGCCGGATCGATCTCTTTGGGATCAAAACTACGCGAATACGTGGGAAAACTATGCCAAGACCATTTTACCTTAGAACTGCGTGGATACTGCATCGCTATCTGTGCGTGTGTGCGGTGATGCTGCTTTTGCCCTTTCAGGCGACAGCCGCCACGGCCCTGATGGAGAATTCCACAATGGATTTTGAAGGCATCCCCGAGCTTGGCAAGCAGACCGCAGACGACTGGATCGGCAGTTTTGACGTTGATCAGTCCGATACGTCCATCTTGAAGCTGGGTCTGCCCAAACCCGACAACGGGGTATCCCCGGGGTCGCAATCCATGTTCTTCGATGAAAGCGGGGACGTTATATTCAACCTGCCTCCATCAGAGTAGCACCGGTACGCGCCGCCGCATGGAAACGGCAGCACGCTTGATATCCTGCTGGCAGACGCTTGTTAGAGTTGTTCCATAATTTCGTCGGAAATCTCGAAATTTGCTGTAACCCGTTGAACGTCGTCGTCGTCCTCCAGAAGGTCGATCAGCTTCATCAGCTTTTGCGCCCCTTCAAGATCAAGTTCTGTGGTGATGTTCGGCTTCCAGATCAGTTTGGACGTCTCGCTCTCTCCCAGTTCCCCTTCAAGGGCGGTCGAGACCTCGTTTAGATCGGTATCGTTGCAATAGATGACATGCGCCTCGTCTGTATGCTCGACATCCTCGGCACCCGCTTCGATAGCGGCCATCATAATTGTATCCTCGTCGCCTGCCGTCACAGAATAAGTGATCTCGCCCTTGCGGTCGAACATGAACGACACCGAGCCGGTTTCGCCCAGATTGCCGCCGTTTTTGCCAAACGTCGAACGTACAGTGCTGGCGGTGCGGTTACGATTGTCGGTCATCGTCTCGACAATCACGGCAATACCGCCCGGGCCGTACCCTTCGTAGCGGATTTCTTCATAGTCATCCCCATCACCGGCCATCGACTTTTTGATAGCGCGATCAATGACATCCTTTGGCACAGATTGGCTTTTTGCCTCTTTGACAGCCATCCGCAAGCGGGGGTTTTTGTCAGGATCGGGGTCGCCCATCTTTGCGGCAACGGTGATTTCCTTTGCCAGCTTCGAAAACAACTTCGACCGGAGCTTGTCCTGTCTGCCTTTGCGATGCTGGATGTTCGCCCATTTTGAGTGGCCAGCCATGGCGCGCTCCCCCGTTATTTCAGCTACTGGAGCGTTCTATACGAAGCCACGCGTCAAGGAGCAATGCCCCCGAAGGGTTTTGATGTTGTACCATTCCAAGCGCTACGGTCAAATGCGCACGATACCTGCACCGATCAACCCGATTGCGCCACCCATCATCCGCGCTTTGGTGGCGGTATGACCAACGATCAAATTCTGCTTTTCGCGCTTTTTGCAACGGTGTTTGCGCTGCTTTTGTGGGGCAAATTCCGCTATGATCTGATGGCGTTCAGCGCGCTGATGGCAGGTGTCGAGTTGGGGGTCGTGCCTGCGTCCGATGCGTTTTCGGGCTTTGACCATCCCGCGACATTTGTTGTCGCGCTGGTTCTGATTGTATCGGCGGGGCTTGTGCGGTCGGGGGCGGTTTTCCTGATCACGCGCACGGTGATCGACAGCAGCCTCGGGTTGGCCAGCCACATCGCGTTGATTGGGGTAATCGGCGGGGGTTCTGTCAGCTTTCATGAACAACGTCGCAGCCTTGGCGTTGTTCATGCCGGTCGATATCCAGACCGCCCGCAAAGCAGGGCGCAGTCCGGGTTTATCGCTGATGCCGCTCTCGTTTGCGACGACCCTCGGGGGTATGGTTACGTTGATCGGCACGCCGCCCAATATTATCATCGCCGGCAGCCGCGAAGAGGCCTTGGGCGCCGTTTTCGATGTTCGATTTCGCTCCGGTCGGCGGGGTCACAGCCCTTGCCGGTCTGATTTTTATGGCGCTTGTGGGGTGGCGGATGATACCGGCCACCGGATCGGCGGCAGGCTTGAGCAGCACGGCGGATTTTGCCGATTACGTCGCCAAACTCACGCTGCCAGAGGGAGCAGAGCACATCGGACAGCCCTTGGCGAACCTCGAGACGCTTGTCACAAAGGCCGATGTCGCCTTGATCGGGCTGGTCCGTAACGGAAAGCGGCTGTTCGGCCCGCAAGTCAAGACCACGCTTGTTGCCGGTGACGCGCTGGTGCTTGTGGCGCATCCCAAGGCACTTGACGAATTCCGCGCAAGCCTCGGGTTGCGGGTTTCCGATAACGCGCGCGAGGCGATCCTTGCCAAGGCCACCGAAAGGCTGACCCTGATCTAGGTGGTCGTCACCGAATACAGCCGGGTCGCCGGGCGCACCGCACAAGGTATCGGGTTAAGCTGGCGGCAGCGTACGGTCTTGATGGGCATCGCCCGTCAGAGGCGCGATATCCGCCAGCGGTCCGCAAAGCCCCGATCAGGGTCGGCGACACCCTGCTGCTGCTCGCCCCGGCCGACCGCAGCTTCGAGGTAACAAAATGGCTCAGGTGCCTGCCTTTGGTCGATCGCGGGTTGGCCGTGGCACGCGATCAAAGCACGTGGCTCGCAATCGGATTGTTCGGGGCGGCGGTTCTGGCGGCGTCTTTGGGGCTGATCTATTTGCCAGTGGCGTTGGGGTTGGTTGTGATCGTCTATGTCTTGACCAAAATCCTGCCCGTGGCCGAAATTTACGATCACATCGAATGGCCTGTCGTCGTGTTGCTCGGTTCGATGATCCCTTTGGGCAGTGCCCTGCAAACATCTGGTGGGACCGAATAACTGGCCGGTGGCATGCTGTCGCTGACCGATGGCATGGCAGCGTGGGTTATCCTGAGTGTGTTGATGGTCGTAGCGGTGACACATTGTCGGATGTTCTCAATAACACGGCCACAACCATCGTCGCGGCCCCTGTGGCATTGCAAATGGCCGCCACGTTGAGGGTGAACCCGATCCATTCCTGATGACGGTTGCCGTTGCCGCCAGCGCAGCCTTTCTGACCCCCATCGGTCACAAGAACAACACGTTGATCCTTGAGCCGGGAGGCTATAAATTCGGGGATTACTGGCGTGTCGGCTCGCCACTCGAGGCATTGATCATCGTTGTGGCCATTCCCGCCATTCTTGTTTTCTGGCCTTTGTGATGCGGCCTAAAGCGGCCAAATCACCGGAATAAGAGCCGCCGCCAAGATACCTACTGTAATATTGAGTGGCACACCCACCTTGAGAAAATCGGTAAACCGGTACCCCCCCGGACCATAAACCATCATGTTGGTCTGATAGCCGATCGGGGTTGCAAAGCTGGCCGAAGCCGCCACCATCACCGCAATCACGAACGGGCGCGGATCATAGCCAAGCGCCGCGGCCAGCCCAATTGCAATGGGTGTTACCACCACGGCTACGGCGTTATTGCTAACCAGTTCAGTCAAAACACTGGTCAACAGATAGATCGCCCAGATCAGGAAAAACGGCGATAAGCCCCCCATATACGGAGCGACAGACCCCACGATAAGCGACACGGCACCCGATGCCTGCAACGCAGCCCCCACCGCCAGCATCGAAAAAATAAGCGACAAAAGACGCCCGTCAATAAACGAAAAGGCCTCCTCGGCATCAATGCAGCCCGCCCAAAGCACCACGGCAACAGCAACAACCGCCAAAAGGAAAATCGGGGCTGCACCAATCGCCGCCAGCCCGACAATGCCAACCAGAGCCAGAAGTGCGATGGGCGCCAACCCCCGCCGAAAAGCCCGCGCCGAAGGTTTGGCAATATCGACCAACCCCATATCCACGGCCAGACGCTGAATGTCTTCGGGGGCCCCTTCCAGCAGCAAGGTGTCGCCCACACGCACCACAAGATCGTCAAGCTGTCGGCCGATGTTCTGGTTGCGCCGGTGCGCCGCCAGCGGATAGACGCCGTAGCGGCGTCTGAGACGCAATTCACCCAGCGACCGCCCGATCAGGCGTGCCCCCGGCGTGATCAACACCTCGACCGTTTCAGTGGCGACAGAACTGAGTTTGTCGATCGAGCGCACCAGCTTGTTTTCCTGAAGGCTCAGCAGTTCGGCCATTTCGGTACGCAAAACGACCCGGTCACCTGCCGCTAGTATGACATCCTTCAGGTTGCGCCGCAGCGACGCGTCGCCGCGTAGCACATCGATCAGACGGACACCTTCACGTTTGAAAAGATCCACCTCGATCACGGACTGGCCGATTAGCCCGCTGTCTTCGGGCAGGGCGACCTCGGTAAAGAATTTCATCCGTGATTTGTCGGACAAAAGCATCGCAAGGCTGCTGCGTTCGGGCAACAGGTGCGGCGCGATATAACGCAAATACACCATGCCCCACGCCACCAGAACCACCGCAAGTGGCGTGATCTCGAATATCGTAAACGCCTCAAGCCCGTTTTCGCGCGCCACACCATCGACCAACAGGTTGGTCGATGTGCCGATCAAGGTCAATGTTCCACCAAGGATCGCCGCATAAGACAACGGAATCAACAACTTGGATGCCGAAATCCCTAGACTGCGCGACAATTGGACAAAAACCGGTATCATAACAACGACCACGGGAGTGTTGGACACAAACGCCGAGGCCACGACAACAAACCCGATCAACGCTCCGACCGCGACAGCCGGGCGCGTTTTGGCCTGCGCTTCGGCAATCTGGGTGAACCAGTCAAGCGCACCGGTCCTTACCAACGCGCCCATGACGATAAACATCGCCGCAATGGTCCACGGGGCGGGGTTGGCCAGCACATCAAGCGCCTGCTCGTAAGGCAAGACACCGGTTGCCATCAAAACCGCAGCCCCCCCGATCGCCACAACCTCGGTCGGGAAGGTCTCGCGCAAGAAAAAGAAAAACATTCCCATCACGACGCCTAGCGCGAGGATTGCATCGAACGGAATATCTGCTGGCAGGAAATTCATTCACGTCCAAGTCTTGTCAGGTCATTTGTCAGTTTGACCTGTCACCCCGTCAAGCACAAGGACACTTTGAGTTGTGCGCGGCTGAACCAGAAACAAACCGACAAGCATCAGGCAAAAGGCATACCAGAAGCTGCTGCCGTAACTTTCGTTCAGAATGAGCATCGCCCAGACAACACCGAAGCCCGTCACAAGATAACTGACCTGTGCCGCAAAAACAGAGCCCGCCCGCCCCACCAGCCAGACGTAACCCACATACACAAACGCATGGATAACCGATGACAACACAATCGACAGGTCCGGCACCCCATAAGGCGGCAGCGGCGAAATCCACGACCCGCTGATCATTGCCAGCGGGAAAACCACGATCATACCAATGACCGATGCCCCGAACAGAACCTGCACAGCATCAAGCCCCGCCGTCCCCCAGCGCGCCACGATGTTCCCCTCCATCGCATACATAACCGAAGAAAAAACGGACAACCCAACCCAGAAAGCCACACCGATCGGCACGGCAGAGGCATCAATCATCGCCGCATTCCCTGTCGGCCAAATCAATATCACCACGCCCGCCAAGCCCGCCATAAGCCCCCCCAGCCGAAGCCATGAGAAGCTGTCCATGGCCAGCAGCAAGGCAATCGGAAACGAAAACATCGGAACCGTAGACAAGATGACCGACATCCAGCCCGACGGAAGATGCCGCGCTACCTCATAGGTCGCAACACCGGGCAGAATCGTGCCCAGAAACGCAATTATAAGAAAAATTCGGATTTGAGCGCGCCCCACCAAAAGCGGTTTACGGCGCACGGCGCAGATCGCCCCCAAAAGCACGCTCGCAATCAGGAGTTGCCAAAAGACAATTCCCAAATGGCGGTAGCCTTCGCTGACCGCAATCTTGCTAAGGGGTTGGGTAACCCCCCAGCCCGCCCCCATTACGATCAGCATGAGGCTCAGTCGAACGCGTTCACTAGTCATTGCGCACCTTTGTATCTGCAAAAGCCACACCGGAAACAGGGTTTATACCCGACACCGGCCTCATGTTTGGTTTGACTGGCAGGTGTGCTTCATGGCCCCGCAGCGGCCAGACTGCCACCATCGCGCACCATCTCGACGCGGGTGGCGCGCCCCGTTTTGGTGTCGATTTCGGCATAAAGTCCGCACAAGGTTGCAGGCCCCGTGGCCGGCGTGAATCGACCCTTTGACATGCCGGTAACAAAGCGGCGCAATGGCTCTGCCGTCTCCATGCCAATGACCGACTGATAGTCGCCACACATGCCGGCATCAGACTGAAAAGCCGTGCCCGCAGGCAAAATCTGTGTGTCGGCAGTGGGAACATGGGTGTGGGTGCCCACCACAACGCTTGCACGGCCATCGCAAAAATGCCCCATGGCCATCTTTTCGGATGTGGCCTCGCAATGAATATCGACAAGGCTCGCCTGCACCTGACCACCGCGCGGATGCGCCCGCAACACAGCATCAATGGCTGAAAACGGATCATCAAAGGGCCGTTTCATGAACACCTGCCCCAAAACCTGCGCCACAAGAATTCTGGCGCCCCCCGGCACCTCGAAAATGCGTGCACCACGCCCCGGCGCGCTTTTTGCAAAGTTGATCGGCCGCACGATACGCGGTTCACGTTCAATGAATTGAAGCATGTCCTTTTGATCGAACGCATGATCCCCCAACGTCACGCAATCGGCACCTGCTTCAAGCAGTGCTTTTGCGTGATCCGGAGACAGCCCCGCGCCATTGGTCGCGTTCTCGCCGTTCACAACAACAAAATCGAGGCTCCAGCGCTTTCGCAGCGCTGGCAACCGCTCCGTAATTGCCGCACGACCCGCGCGCCCCATTACATCACCTAGGAACAAAATTTTCATGACTGCCAGCCCTAGTCTGCCACCAAGCCAAGAGCAAGCAAAGACCACAGCCTGTGCGCTCAGAGATATCCGCCACGCCCGGACATCCGCCCCTCCCGGTCCAACTGTGAACCGATCATGCACGCAGGCTGTCTTGAATGACACATCCGCGTCGGCTGATCTCTGGAAATCAAAGAAACAACCACTTTTGCTTGTACCCCCTTTTCCCCTCCGCTAGCATTATCTTCAATCCTCATACGGCTATTGAGCATTGGCCCTAGCTATTTTGCCTGACGCCCGCCTATACCGTGCCAAAGTACATTAAATCAAAACGTCTCGAGTTTAAATTTTGAACCCCAAAAACACCTTCATTACGATCATAGCTGTGTTGATCACCGCAGGCTTCGCCATGCCTCCCGATGAGGTCAGGTTACTGGTATCGGCCGAAAACAGATCCGGATTTCGCAAGGCAATGCTTGGCATGACTGTCGCTGTCCCCTTGATCCCGCTGTTTCTGGCCTTAATCCGCAGCACCACCTATTTCCGCTTCGGCACAAGCAATGCTGCGGCCATTTCATTTTGTTCGCTGTTCATCGGGGCTGCGACGTCGCTTTTCCTGCTTGCACAAGCAGAAGGTGCCGTTTTCATTGCATTGATGCATGGGGTGGCTTTGACTTTGGGCCTCGCGGGGTCGCTTGCGTTTATGGCTCAAAAACCCTTCATGAGCGGGATCGGCGACTTTGCAGTCATGTGCCTGTCACTGTCTGCGGCGGCTGCGATCTGGTCACTTGTGCATGCTGGCGGATTGATTGTTCAGACCAACAAACTTGTGAACGATCAGCCCTTTTGCCTTGGTCGCAACTTTTTGGACGGTCCCAAGACATTGGAGAGCTATCCACAGCTGCGCGGCTTTGCAATCTATCTTGCCGGTGGCCAACCCGCCCCCGGAGCGCAGTCTGGCCTGCCGACCATCCTGAGCGTTCTCGATGAAAAAGGTCAGCGCCAGAGCTATCTGTGGAAACCCTTGTCACTGCAATTCGTCCCCATGTCGACAATTCCGGAAATGGTCAAACAGCCAAACCAGTCGGACCTGGTACCGGTCATGTTAGCCACAAGCAATTTTGCATGCGACGAGCGCGCTGATTTCTGGCAAACGCTGGCTCTTAAGTGATCATCTGCCCCAAGCAGACGAGCCTAGTCTCCTAAAAGGTCCTAGGACGGGGTCACAATGCCAGCTTCTGTCACGACGGCATCCAGTGGCTGGTCTGTCGGCTCAAGCGGCAGCGATGGGGCGCATTGCGCACCGTAAGCAAAACCGTAAACCCGCAGTGGCCCCGATGAACGCAATTTCTCAAGCGTCCGGTCATAAAAGCCCCCCCCGTACCCAAGACGGAAGCACTGTGGATCAAAGGCGACAAGCGGCGCGATCACAATTGTCGGGTCGATCTGCGCCCCATCCGCAGGGACACAAACGCCGAACGGGCCTGCAACCATCACGGCGTCCGGACGCCATTCGTGAAAAACAAGCGGCTGCCCCTTGCCCAGCATCACCGGCACGACAATCCGGTTGTCCGCCGCCATCAGATGCATCATCAGCAAGGGATTAATTTCAGAGCCGATCGGCATGTAGGCCGAAATCACCTCGCCACGGGTGCCGTGCAACACCTTGCACAGCACCGAGGTATGATCTCCCGGCCCGTGGGCTGCCTTGCGCCTCGCAAAACCAGCCGCGCGCGCCTCGTGCTTGAGCTGTGCAAGGGTCATACCAAAATGACCGCGGCAAGACCAAGGAAAGCGAAAAAGCCAACGATATCAGTCACCGTGGTCACAAAAGCCCCCGAAGCAAGCGCCGGATCAACCCCGACACGGTCCAGTGCGACAGGTACAACGATCCCGGCCAGACCGGCCACGACAAGATTGACAACCATCGCCGCCGCAATGACATAGCCCAGCGCAAACGCACCGAACCAGACGGTGCCGACAGCCCCCATGATCACTGCAAAGATACAGCCGTTCACCAACCCGACCAGCACCTCGCGGCGCAAAACGCGCATCATGTTCGACCCCGTCAGATCCTTTGTGGCGATCGCCCTCACTGCTACGGTCAGGGTTTGCGTGCCGGCGTTGCCCCCCATCGACGCCACAATCGGCATCAGCACAGCAAGCGCAACAATCTGTTGCAAGGTCGCCTCGAACTGCGCAATGACCAGCGACGCAAGGATTGCCGTGACCAGATTGACCGCCAGCCACGGCAGGCGTTGGCGCGTCGTCTCGAGCACACGGTCACTCAACGAGCCATCGCCAACCCCCGCAAGGCGCAGGATGTCTTCTTCGTGTTCTTCGTCGAGCACGGCCATGGCGTCGTCAATCGTCACAACACCGACCAACCGGTCAAGTTCGTCAACCACCGGCACCGAGATAAGGTGGTACTGGTTGAAAACATAGGCCACGTCCGCTTCGGGTTGCGAAACCGGCACCGTGCGGAAACTGTTTTCGGTGATCTGCGTCAGTGGCACCTTGCGCGCAGCCGACAGCAACTTGCCCAGCGTGACGTATCCAACCGGGCGCATGCGCGGATCAACCAGAATGACGTGATAGAATTGTTCCGGCAGGTTTTCGGCATCCCTCCTCAGGAAATCGATGGCCTCTCCGACGCTCCAGTGTTCGGGCGCACGCACAACTTCGCGCTGCATCAGGCGACCGGCACTGAACTCGGGATAGGTCAGGGTCAGCTCGACCGCAGCCCGTTCGGGGGCGGAAAGTGCATCAAGG
>JBLIFE010000046.1:0-10503 GCA_047633515.1 Paracoccaceae bacterium
GCGGGGGGACTTGCGCATTTGGCGTATCTTTGTGCCGTGCGCTATGCGTCGGGGCGGCGCACTCATTTGTTGGCGTTTATTGATCCGGTGCCGGGGGCCGAGCCGGCGCTGGCGCGTGCGGCGGGGCAGGCGTTGACGTTTTCAGGCGTCGAGGCCGGTGAGATGGATGTTGCGTTCTTTCGGGCCAGCGACCCCGTTGCCGCCAAGCTTTCGCGGGTCGGTCTGCGTTTTGATCTGCCAAAGGCCGAACCGGTGCAAAAATCTGCCGGTCCGGGCATGGACCCGCAGCAGCCGCCAATCCTGCGGTGATGTCCTAAGCCTGTGCTTGCGTGGTTTCCGGGGGGAAACCGACCGTGTTTATGGTCGTTCGTCTTGACTTCCCACCCATTGCGATGTCTATCGCCGCCAAGTTTATCGCCCGTCGAAAGGGACCATTATGCACGCCTACCGTAGCCACACCTGCGCCGACCTGAACAAATCCAACGTGGGCGACACGATCCGCCTTGCGGGATGGGTCCATCGGGTGCGCGATCACGGCGGTATCTTGTTCATCGACCTGCGCGACCATTACGGCATCACACAGATCCTTGCCGACCCTGACAGCCCTGTTTTCGCGCAAGTTGAAAAGGTCCGCAGCGAGTGGTGTATCCGCATCGACGGAGAGGTAAAGGCCCGTGACGAGGGTCTTGTGAACGCCAAAATCCCGACCGGCGAAGTCGAAGTGTTTATCCGCGACATTGAGGTTCTGGGGGCTGCCGACGAGCTGCCGTTGATGGTTTTTGGCGATCAGGAATACCCCGAAGAAACCCGGCTGCGGTATCGTTATCTGGATCTGCGGCGCGAAAAGCTGCAAAAAAACATGGCCCTGCGTAGCGACGTTGTGGCCTCGATGCGGCGCCGGATGTGGGACAAGAAATTCCGCGAATACCAGACGCCGATCATCACGGCCTCCAGCCCCGAGGGAGCGCGCGATTTTCTGGTACCATCGCGCCTTCATCCGGGCAAGTTTTATGCCCTGCCGCAGGCGCCCCAGCAGTTCAAACAGCTGATCATGGTCAGCGGGTTTGACAAATACTTCCAGATCGCGCCGTGTTTCCGCGATGAAGACCCCCGTGCCGACCGCTCGCCCACCGACTTTTACCAACTTGACCTCGAGATGAGCTTTGTCGAGCAGCAGGATGTGTTCGACACGATCCAGCCCGTTCTGACCGGTGTGTTCGAGGAGTTTGGCGGCCGCCCCGTGGATCAGGACTGGCCACAGATCAGCTACCGTGACGCAGCACTCTGGTACGGCACCGACAAGCCCGACCTGCGCAATCCGATCAAGATGCAGATCGTGAGCGAGCATTTCGCAGGCTCGGGTTTTGCGATCTTTGCCAAACTGCTGGAGCAGGAGGGTACGCAAATCCGCGCCATCCCCGCCCCCACCGGTGGCTCACGCAAGTTTTGCGACCGCATGAATGCCTTTGCCCAGAAAGAGGGCCTGCCGGGGATGGGTTATATCTTCTGGCGTGATCAAGGGGCCGGCATCGAAGCCGCAGGCCCGTTGGCCAAAAACATCGGCCCCGAGCGGACCGAGGCAATCCGCCAGCAGCTTGGGCTGGGTGTTGGCGACGCGGCGTTTTTCCTTGGCGGTAAGCCAAAGGTATTCGAACCTGTCGCCGGGCGTGCGCGCACCGAAATCGGCAACGCATTGGGCCTGACGGATAAGAACCGTTTTGCCTTTGCGTGGATCGTCGATTTCCCGATTTATGAAAAAGACGCCGAAACCGGTAGGATCGACTTCGAGCATAACCCCTTCTCGATGCCCCAAGGCGGGATGGAGGCGCTGAACGGTGATCCGCTTAAGGTGCTTGGGTACCAATACGATCTGGCGTGCAACGGCTATGAATTGGTCTCTGGTGCGATCCGCAACCATCGCCCTGAAATCATGTTCAAAGCCTTCGAGATCGCAGGTTATGGCCGTGACGAGGTCGAAAAACGCTTTGGCGGCATGGTCAACGCCTTTAAATACGGCGCGCCGCCCCACGGCGGGTGTGCAGCAGGCATCGACCGGATCGTGATGCTTTTGGCGGACGAGGCGAATATCCGCGAGGTCATCATGTTCCCGATGAACCAGCGTGCCGAGGACCTGATGATGGGGGCCCCGTCCGAGCCGGTCAACGAGCAGCTGCGCGAATTGTCCCTGCGGGTTATTCAGCCCGATTAGTCACGGTTTTTTACGGCAGGCCCCGGGCGCGAACCATTGTTTTGAAGACGCGCCCGGCTGACGCGGAATTGATGCGTGTATTCGGGGCTGTTGGGGCTATACTTGGCCTCAAATCAACAGGAGGCGCCGGTGTCGGTCGAGCGGGCAATCACAGCGATCCGGTTTGGCACGGGGCGGCACCCTGCAATGCCTGACCCGACAGTTGCGGACCTTTTGACGGCGCTGGGTGGACCCGATCATATCGCCCGACGTTACCCGGTCGAGGGGTTCGCGGGCTTGGGCGCAACGCAGCGTGACCTGCGTGATCTTGCCAAAGAGGCGCGTCTGGCCGGCACGGACGCCGCTGCAAAAATTGCAAAGGCCGCGCGGCGCGACATTTACGGTTCAGAACGGGAAACGCAGCTGTCGATGCTTGGCACGACGCTTGCGCGTTGGGTCGAAACCGGTGATCCGATGCGCGAACGGTTGACCGTGTTCTGGGCTGACCATTTCACGACCATCGGCCGTGGCGGCCTGACGCGGCGGGCGGTTTCGCGCTATGTCGAAGATGCGATTCGGCCGCATCTTACGGGCCGGTTTTCGGATATGCTGCGCGCGGCGGTAACACACCCGATGATGTTGCTTTATCTGGATCAGGCCCGCTCGGTGGGTCCGCATTCCCAGCTGGCGGGCAAAGACCCCGCGCGGGGCTTGAACGAAAACCTTGCGCGTGAGGTCATGGAATTGCACACGCTGGGTGTTGGTGGGCCTTATGTACAAGACGATGTGCGCGCGCTTGCTGTGGTGTTGGCGGGATTGACTGTGAGCGGCGGGCTGGCGTTCCGCTTCAATCAGCGTATGGCGGAACCCGGGAGCAAACAATTTCTGGGGCAAAGTTTCGGCGCGGCCAAGCCTGATCTGACGGATGTCCATGCCGCACTTGATGTGCTGGCAAACCATCCGGCAACGGCACGGTTTATCGCGCGAAAGCTGGCGGTGCATTTTGTCTCGGACACGCCCCCTGCGGGTTTGATCGCGCAGATGGAAGCGGCGTTTTTGCGCACGAACGGACATCTTTTGGCGGTCTATGAAGCCATGCTGTCGCACGAGGCGGCGTTGCAGGCACCTTTGCAAAAGGCAAAGCAACCCTTTGATCTGATTGCGACGACCGCACGGGCGCTGGGGGTGTCAGGCGACTGGATCGCCGCGCGAGAACCGCGTTTTATTCTCCGGCAGGTTGTTGGGCCGATGCGACTGATGGGGCAACTCTGGCAAGAGCCCAACGGACCCGACGGCTGGCCCGAAGACACCGAACACTGGATCACGCCACAAGGGTTGGCAGGTCGGATCGACTGGGCCATGGATGTGCGCGCAATGATCGGGCGCGATTTGCCAAACGATCCACGTGTGTTTTTAAATGATGCCTTGGGGCCGCTTGCGTCACAGCGTCTGACGTTTGCGGTCGGGGCTGCGGAACAGGCAAGCGACGGGATCGGGCTGGCAATCGCCTCGCCTGAATTCCAGCGCAGATAAGGGGCGATAATGGCTGGGCTCATAACAGATCGTCGGAAATTTCTGTTGCGGGGGGCTGCTTTGGGTTGTTCAGCGGCGGCAAGCCCGTTTCTGACGCCGGTCAGTTTTGCGGCGGCGCCGTGGGATGCGCGGCTGATCGTGATTATTTTGCGCGGCGGGATGGACGGACTTGACGTGGTGCGCCCTTACGGTGACCGGGCTTTTGCAGGGCTTCGGCCGGGTTTGGGAAGTGGTGCGGCGGGCGGTCTTGATCTGGACGGGTTCTATGCCCTGCATCCGGGCCTGTCGGAGCTGATGCCACTGTGGCGCGCGGGGGAGTTGGCTTTCGCGCATGCCGTCTCGACCCCGTACCGGGACAAGCGCAGCCATTTCGATGGTCAGGACCTTTTGGAGGCTGGCACGGGGTTTGACCCCGCAGAACCCGCGGCGCGCGACGGTTGGTTGAACCGGATGTTGCAGACGATACCAGGTGTCACGGCGCAGACAGCCTATGCCATCGGGCGCGAGGATTTGTTACTTTTGAGCGGCGCGGCCGAGGTGGCGAACTGGTCGCCCCAAACACGGTTGAGTCTCTCCCCACAGGTGCAACGATTGCTCGAGGTGATCTATGATGACGATCCGCTTTTTCGGGCGTCGATCCTTGAGGCGCTTGATCTGACGGCGGCAATCGAGGCCGATCTGGAGGAGGAACCGGATCTTGATGATGACGCGCCGCAGTCAATGGAGATGGCCCCGAAGCGCAACAACGGGCACCTCAAACTGGCGGGCTTTGCGGCGCAGCGGCTGCGTGATGAAAGCAGGATTGCGGCATTTTCTTTGAACGGTTGGGATACACACCGGGGACAGGAGAAGTCTTTGGTCAAGGCGCTTGTGGATCTGTCAGAGACGATTCTAGAACTGCGCCGCGGTTTGGGGGGTGAAATCTGGGCCAAAACGAGCGTTGTTGCCATGACCGAATTCGGGCGCACTGCCCGTGAAAACGGAACGCAAGGCACGGATCATGGAACCGGTGGGGCGATGGTCATGGCAGGCGGAGCGGTGCGGGGCGGTAAGGTTTATGGGCGGTGGCCCGGTTTGGAGGAGGCGCAACTTTATGGCCGGCGTGACCTGATGCCGACCGAAGATGTGCGCGGGTATGCGGCTGTAATCATGCGTGATCTTCTTGGTATTGCGCCAAGTGCGCTTGAGGGTTCGATTTTTCCTGGGCTGGATATCGGGGCGGTGCCACGCATGATCTTGTAGCAGAGATGCTGTAGCTATAGGTTTGCTACAACAACAGGGAAGAATTGGCATGACCGAGAGGGATATCTGTGAGCCGTTGGTGAACTGGAAACCACCTCGCTGGCCGGATGCTCCGGTGTTGGAAGGGGCCTTTGCGCGGCTTGAACGTCTTGAGGCGGGTCAACACGCTGCGGCACTTTTTAAGGCCAATGCGCAGGACGATGCGATCTGGCGATTTCTGGCATACGGTCCGTTCGAATCTCCCGAGAGCTACGAGACTTGGGTACGCAGCACGGTTGGCCTGACCGATACCTGCTTTTATGCGATCCGCTCGAAAGAGACGGGCGTGCTTGGCGGAGTTGCCAGCTTTTTGCGGATCAATCCCGAGCACGGGGTGATCGAGGTTGGCCATATTTGTTTGTCGTCGACATTGCAAAAGAGCCGTGCGGCGACCGAGGCGATCTTTTTAATGATGAAATGGGCGTTTGATGCGGGTTACCGTCGCTTTGAGTGGAAATGCGATGCGGCCAACATGCCCTCTCGCCGGGCGGCGCAACGGTTCGGGTTCAGCTATGAGGGGACTTTTCGACAGTCCAGCGTCGTCAAGGGTCGCAACCGCGACACTGCATGGTTTGCGATCATCGACAAAGAATGGCCGTCGCTTGAACGTACGTTCAATAGCTGGTTTCAGATAGAAAACTTTGATGATGCAGGGCGTCAATATAACCGGCTGTCTGATTTGACCGCCGGTGTTAGGGTGGCGGACGATCCGGGGTTGGAAACATCCGGATAACGCCGCCTAGATTGTGCGCGCTTGTGCTAACCTGATCCCGACAAGCGAATTGATATGTGCGATGGCCGAGCCGGCTGATGTGCCGCGTGCACGGGCTTGCGACAGGTTTGCGGCGGCTTCGGCAAGGTTACTGTCAATCGCGGAGGATGCGATGCTTGCAAGAAACTGGGCAACATAGTCGAGCGTTTTTGGATCGTTTCTCGAGGATAGTATATCCGCGATATGGGCCAAATCGTCTTTGAGGGCGATAGGGTCGGGATCAATCAAGACTCTTGATACCGGTTTGGGCCCTGAAAATGCGTTCGTCTTGGGCAGATGTTGCAGGATGGCCTGCTGAAACACGGTAAGGTTGCTGATCGGTTTCAACAAGAACCCGTCGGCGCCGGCCTTCATTGCGGTTTCATTCGCATCGGCTGTACCGCTTGTTCCAAGGATAACAGGCACGCGCGGCGTTACCTGAGCCAGTTCCTTGATCAGGTCGGCGCCCGATCCGTCGGGCAGGCCCAAATCAATGACAACAGTGGTCGGGCGATAAACTGCCAGATGCCGGTGCGCCGAGGCAAGACAATCAGCGCGCCGAATGCGTGCGCCGCTGCGCAGGCACAGCAGGCGCATTGCCTCGCAGGCAAAGCGGCTGTCTTCGACAACAAGAACGGTTAGACCAAGAAGCGGCCGTTCTGCTGTTGGCTTCCGTTTCGGTCCAAGGAGCGGGGGCAGATCGATGTCGTCTGGCACGGTTTAATCCTTTGCGCGAGGCATGTGCCCATTAAGACATCAAACTTCCTAATACCCGGTAAACAGATCGTTGCAACGGTTGCAAACAAGGCGTTTGAAAGGCATAGCTGCGGCGTCTTTATTCCGCAAACCCAAGCGCGTACCTTAAGCAAGGAGTGACGGTCCATGATCGGACGTTTGAACCACGTGGCCATAGCCGTACCTGATCTTGATGCTGCTATTGCTTTGTACCGCGATGCGCTTGGCGCAGATGTTGGCACACCAGAAGATCTTCCCGAACATGGGGTGACTGTGGTTTTCATCACGCTTGCGAATACCAAAATAGAATTGCTTTTCCCTCTGGGAGACACATCTCCTATTGCAGGGTTTCTTGAAAAGAACACTTCGGGCGGCATTCATCACATCTGCTACGAGGTCGAGGACATCCTTGCTGCACGAGACCGGCTTGTGTCACACGGCGCGCGCGTATTAGGAAGCGTAGACCCCAAAACCGGCGCACACGGCAAGCCGGTCCTGTTTTTACACCCCAAAGATTTTAACGGGGCCCTCATTGAATTGGAACAAGTCTGATGGCGATCACTTCTGCATTTGTACTTTTGGCTGTGATCTGGTTTATGACGCTGTTTATCGTCTTGCCGCTTGTCACGCGCACGCAAGCGGACGAAGGCGTCATTGTACCCGGCACCCACGCTTCGGCACCCAGTAACTTTAAGCCGGGCCGCACGGCAGGCATTGTCACGCTGGTTGCTTTCCCGCTTTGGATTTTGCTGAGTGTGATCATCCTGAGTGGCTGGATCACGGTTGATGATTTCGACCTGCTTAAGCGCTTCGGTCCTGATTCTGTACCCGGTGGAACAGGTGGGTAAAGGTTGCGACTGCGAGCAGCGGAACGAACAGGTTAATAATTGGAATCGATAGCGGAATAACCATCAGGATGCCCGCAAACCAGACCTCATAGCGGTTTTTGCGGCGTGACGCTTTTGCCCCGTCGCGGCTCATCCTGCGGGCGGCGACCAGCTGGAAATATTCCCGGCCCAGCAAATAACCGTTCAGCAGGATAAAGAGGACCGGAGCAAAAGGGCCGGACAAAAAATAGACAACCAATGCGAGCGTATTGAGAAGTAACACCAGCCCAAGGAAGTTGATGCTGTCAATCATGGTGGTGCCGATACCAAGCGGCGGTGTCGAGGGTATGTGGCCGTAGTGCCGCGCCTCGACAGCGTCGACAATGCTGTCGAGAAACAGGCCCGTAAAGGCCGTCGCGACAGGCACCATCAACAGGCTCGACAAAAAGAGCAAGGCAACAAGTGACGTTCCCGTAAGCGCCGTTCCGACCCAAGTGATGACAAGCCCGCCCGGCAACGTGAATTGATCCGGAATGATCCCGCTCAGCCCCCAGATGACAAGAGCACAAAAACCGGCAAGCAGTGCAAGCGAGAGCCCGACACTCATAGCCAGCACCAACAAAAACTTGCGGTCGCCAAGTTGTTGGAACGCACGGGCAAAATCACCGAAGATCACCGTTCAACCCAGCTTGTGATCGCCCCGAGGTCGGGGCGGGGGCGGTCGGGCGGTGTTTGTGTCGACGTGCCGATATGAATAAGGCCTGCGAGATATTCATGGGCTGCAAGGCCCAGCCCCTCCTCGACGAAGCCACGGTCGTGGCTTGCCCACCCCGAGAGCCAGTTCGCGCCCCATCCGCTGGCGAGAGCCGCATTCAAAAGTGCCAGGCATACGGCGCCTGCGCTCAGGGTTTGTTCAAGGGGCGGAATCTTTTCGCTCGGTTTGGGGCTTGCAACGACGGCTACGGCAAGCGGGGCGTTTCCAAACGCATTTACCGCTTTGCCGATCGTGTCCGTATCCAGCCCCAGTGCCGCGCCGCGGATTGCGGCAAGGTCACTCAATCGCACCATTGCAGCGGCCTCAAGAACAATGAAACGCCAGGGTTCTAGTTTTCCATGGTCGGGCGAGCGTGCTGCTGCCGTCAAAATCGGCAAAAGGGCGTCACGGTCCGGCGCGGGCTTTTGCAATAGTTTGGCCGGTCGCGATCGACGGGTCAGCAAAAAATCCAGCGCGGCAATGTTGACTTCGGGCATCTGTGGCTCCTGGCTGGTCTGATAAAATCGTGTCGGCGATTTCGCCCTCGGGATCAAGCCTGACAGTGCCCGGCCGTCGTCTTATTTTCATCAAAGTTAATCGTTTTTTCAGGAATGCGTCGTCAAATTAAGTACTCTGGCAAAGCAGCAGGGCGTTTCCTGTTGTCCCCCCTCCGGACAACAGGAAATCCGAACGCCGATGAGACCAAATTTTTCAACAAGCTCCAGACCATTATATTATCTTGGGACGTTGGAACTTGTGAATAAAATCGGTCGGGTGTTCAATTAATTAACTGTCGGTCGTTCCTTCTTGTGCATTTTCTGACGCGCCGGCCTACCTTCTCGCAGCTGTGGATTGTCAGATAAATCAGTGTGGTTGCGGCATCGCCGGTTGGAAATCAACCATCTGTTACGCTTGTTTTGCGGATCACCCTGTTGAGACGGTGGTGGTGCAGATCGTCTTGCTCACTGCAGTCGGGCAAGGCAACAGTGATCTCTTCGCGGAAGCCTTTTTATCTGGCCTCAACCGCGATAACGGTGATCTTAACGCGCCGGTTGCGCAGACGGTTCATCACTGACAAACAGACCCACGTCCCGCTTTATTGGTCATCCAAAGGCCCGAGTCCTCGTTTTTGCCCTTTGGAAAGGGGGCACGTCAACAGCCGTGATCTTGACCTGACAATTTGGCGCACCGCGAAATTCGACCCGCAGAGCATCGAAGGAAATAATTGGATATTGTCGCCTACCCGCGTGGTTCTGCCAGTTTGACACCCTAGCCAGAACGGCGTCGGTGGTGGGGCTGACCAAGCCAGATGGCACCTTTGACTGGACCTCTTCCAGATGCTCCTGACGGTACAGCTCGAAAGGCCAGCCGCTTAAAGGTCGGTGATCTTGTCGTTCATCGCATCAATCGGGATTTGATCTTTCGGGATTAACTACGGCCTGAGGCTGCCGTCATGGACAGGGCTGCAACAATATCCGGCCCGACCTCGATGCGCCGCCCACTGCGCAGGTTTTCGAACACAAGCGTACAAAGAGGCGGTAGAACGCCCAGAACTCATGCACCGCGCGCCAGATCGACCAGACCACTGGAAAAAAGCGCAAGCCCCGCCAAAAGACCAAACACTGCCAGCACGAGGATGGTAGGTTTCAGACGGTCTATACCGGCGCTCTTCACACTGCCCACCTTCTCTCGGGGAAGCGATACCGCTGGTGTGCCGACATCTAGCCCGCAAACGCCTCGTTTATCCGGCCTTATGTATCAAACGCACCAAGCGGGTGTGACGGATGATTAAGATCGCGTTGGCTTGCGCAATAGCGCTACCGATACACATCGAAAATGGAAATGTGCTGGGGTTTGATGTCCCCAATTCTTGGTCGAGGGAGCATGTCCGTAGTATTTCCGTGAAGAATTTTATAGGTAACGCACTCTTTTCCTTTCCAAAAATATATAAGCGTTATCACCATCCAATAACATTTACTCGGCAAATCGCTAGCATCAATTTTGAACGACCGGATCAAGTCGAGGTCCTCAAAGATTCCGGCGCTCTTGATAACAGTATCGCTATCGGGGAACGCTACATCAGCATATGTCAAGCTGCCCTTGTCTCGTCGAGACCCAAGAAAGCGGTCCACTTCACTGGCAATATCGTTTGAATCGAATATAATCTTGCCAGTGGTCGTAACCCCGAATGCAGGGCTATTCCCTTAATTTCTAACAGTAATATCAAGAATGATAAACGGACAGACCTTCTTGTCTTGTCCCATGCCGTGGCTCTGTTGCACAAATCGGCTGACGGTCAGGGTTCCTCTTTCCCCAGACGGAGTCATCCCACGGCTTCAGTGACGGGTATGCCGAGCGCTGTGAAGCCGTTCAGGACGGCCACACGGATTTGGAACTCGGCAACCTGACGGTCGAAGTCCCGGGCGGCCAGGCG
>JBLIFE010000047.1:0-10455 GCA_047633515.1 Paracoccaceae bacterium
GAACTCCACTGGCCGCGTCGCAATCAGGATCGGCAACCGTTGGCCCGCGACGCTCATGCCGCCCCTCGTATCGCATGAACCAAGGCTACCACACGCGCCACAGACACATCACCCGGAACGCCCAGCATGATGTCAGCCCAGCACAATGTCAGTGCCAAAACCACCCCCCCAACAACCAAACAGCCTCTCTTTACCACCCTATCAACTTTCGGGCATATCTCCTGCTGCACAGGGATGAGTACATTTGGCAAACAGTAGACGGCTGGTAGTTCCGGGTGTTTGAGGGGGAAACGATTGCCGAGCGATTTGAGCGGATGCTTGAGGACGCAGAAGGAGCTGAAGCGGAAATGGCGGGCAACTTCAAAACACATCTGGCAGACCACCCGCTGCGGTGCACTGGCACAGGACTGAAAAAACCGACACCGGTCAGCAGGTACAAAGAGTGGCCTGATTTGCGCCCGAAACCGGTTGACGCATCGGAGATCGCACTGCAGGCGCGCAACAACTCACCCCCGAAAGAGGTTGAGCCTCCCTCAGAGCACCGCTTTCTGAACCCCTTGGGCAAACCGGTACAGGCAAAATAGAAGCAGCAAACAAACACAGCTGATCGTTCCCAAGGGGGCTGCAAAACCGCCAGTAATATCAGACAAAACACCAAACACGACAGGGCCTGCAACCCCGCCCATTTCGGCGGCTGTAAAAAACAATCCTCCCGCCAGCCCAAGGCTCTCTTGTGGCAAATGCGGTGTCTCCATCAGAATGAGGATCGCCACAGTCATCATCGCACCGCGCGCCATTCCCTGTAAGAACAGTCCGAAAAATAACGGCGCGCCCCCATCCGCCTGAAGCAAGAGGCTTGCGGCAAAAGATGCTGTGAACAGCCCTGCCATGACCCACAGCCGCCGGTCCGGCGTGGCAAATCGCGGAATCACAAGCGCAGACAGCACACCGACAAGCGACGGAACCGCCGCCCAATACCCCGCCTCGATTGCAGTAAACCCGCGATTGCGCAAAATCTCGGGAAGCCAGTTATTGAGCCCGTGATTAATGAAAAAGATACCGATACTCATCAAGAGGATCAACCGGACTTCATAAATCCTGACAATCTCGCCGAATGCTCCAAGGTTGAATTTTTTGACGCGCGCCCCCGTTTCGGCCCACCGCGACAAGCCGCCCGACAAGGCCAGCCAAAGTCCACCACTCAGCGCAACAAGCCCGCCATAAAGCCACATAACCCCGCGCCAATCCCCAGATGCGAGCGGCAATGCAACACTGTTGGTCAGCGACAAAGCCACGATTCCGCCCAGATACGGGCCCGTCACATAAATCCCCATTGCAGTCGCACGGTTGCGCCCCTCAAACAGCCTTGCGACAACCGCAGGCGCACCGACCGAAATCATCGGCCCCCCTAATCCAAACAACGCCACCGCCAAAAGCAGTTGACCGGGCGTTTGGGCAAACCCGCGCACGACGGCAGAGCCGGCCATAATCAGGGCTGCCACAAACAACACACGCCGCGCCCCCAGCCGGTCAAGCAAGAGCCCGCAAGGAATGGCCGCAAGGATATAAGTCAGCGGCCAGGCTCCGAAAATGGCCCCCATCTGTGAATTGCTGATCCCCAGCTCGGCACTGATCGGCCCCACAAGCGGCGCCATGGATGCGATGGTCAGACCAAAACAGAAATACACCAGCCAAAGACCAAGCAGAACCAACCAACGATCGCGGCGCGCATTGGCCGGTTCCGATAACACCCCCTGCACCCCGCGACCCCGCGCTTTAGTAGCTGCGCGCCATCCCGAGAACATGCTGTCCAAGATAGCCAAGGATCATGTTCTTCGAGATCGGTGCCGTCTGATACAAGCGCGCCTCGCGCCATTTCCGCTCGATCCCGTATTCACGTGCAAAGGCAAATCCGCCATAGGTTTGCATGCAGACTTCCGCCGCTGCCCAAGAGGCATCAGCCGCCAGCATCTTTGCCATATTCGCCTCTGCTGCGGCCTTGATACCACTGTCGAACATCGCAGCCGCCTTATTCACCATCAATTCGGCCGCCATCGTATCTGCATAGGCTTTGGCGATCGGAAACTGGATCCCTTGATTGGCCCCGATGGGGCGTCCGAAAACCACACGGTCGCGGGCGTATTCCGTCGCCTTCCGGATAAAGAATTTGGCATCTCCGATGCACTCGTATGCGATCAGAATGCGTTCTGCATTCATGCTGTCGACGATATATCGAAAGCCTTTGCCCTCTTCGCCGATCAACGTATCCGCCGGAATTTCGAGGTTATCGAAAAACACCTCGCAGGAATTGTGATTGATCATGGCGTCGATCTTGGAGAGCGTCAGGCCGTTGCCGACAGCCTCTCGCATATCCAGCAAAAAGACAGACATCCCGTCAGAGCGCTTTGCGCATTGATCCGCCGGTGTGGTCCGCGCCAACAACAACATGAGGTCGGATTCCATAGCACGGCTGATCCAGACCTTTTGTCCGTTGATGACATAAGTCCCCTTTTCGGTTTTTTCGGCGCGGGTTTTCAACTGTGTCGTGTCGCTGCCTGTTGTTGGTTCGGTCACGCCAAACGCCTGCAGGCGCAACGCGCCGGATGCGATGTCAGGCAGGTATTTCTGCTTTTGGGTCTCCGAGCCGTGCTTGAGCAATGTGCCCATCGTGTACATCTGCGCATGGCACGCCGCCGCATTGCATCCTGTCGAGTGGATCGTCTCAAGCACCGCACCAGCCGCCGTCAACGGCAGCCCCGAGCCGCCGTAGACCTCGGGGATCAGCGCGCCCAGAAACCCTGATTCCGTCAGTTTTTGTACGAATTCCAGCGGATAGGCATTCTCGGAATCCAGTTTGTTCCAATAGGCGTTCGGAAAATCCTCACACAGGCGCGCAACGGCATCACGCACATCGGTCCACTGTACATCAACCGGCATCGTTAGTTCCGAAATGTCGAAATCATTCATCTTGCTTGTCCTGTCTTTCTAGATAACGTTTTTGGCCCTGAGCGCGGCAATTTCGGCACCACTCAAACCAAACTCCCCAAGCAGGGTATCGGTATGGGCGCCCGCATCGGATGCTGCAGTATAGACACTGGCCGGCGTGCGCGACATCGTAATCGGCTGGCCCACAACCTGCGTGTCGCCGCGTACCGGATGATGAACCGCAACAGCCATGCCCAGATGCCTGACCTGTGCATCGGCAAAGACCTGATCCATCGTATAGATCGGACCCGCAGGCACGCCGAAGGTTTCAAGTAGATCGACCCACTCATTCGTGCTGCGTTGCACAAAAATCGGCGCCAAGGCGGACCATAACTGCGGCCTGCTCTCGAAACGGGAAACAGAATCCCGGTATTCTGGGCGCTCTGCCCAATCGGCCCGATCAATCGCCCTGCAAAACGACAGCCATTGCGCATCCCCTGCAACCCCGAGATTTAGGTAGCCATCAGCGGTCGCCACCACCCCCATCGGGGTGACATAGGGGTGCTCGTTACCCGACTGCGGCGGCACTTCGCCTTCGACAAGATAGCGCGCGGCCTGAAAATCCATCAACGCAATCTGCGCCTCCAACAGGGAGGTCGCAACCCATTGCCCCTGCCCCGATTTTTCCCGCTCCGCCAAGGCGATCAGAATAGCCGTCGATGCATAAAGCCCCGCCGTGCTGTCGGCAACCGCCGCCCCTGCACGCATCGGGCCTTCACCCGGAATGCCCGTCACGCCCATCGGGGCGGAAGTTTTCGACTACGATGTCGGCCGTCTCGACCATCCGCATGAAAATGGCCAGCCCCTCGGGCTTCTTGAGGTTAAGCGTCAGCGACCGCTTGTTACGATGCAGATTAAGCATGTCGTATCCGTGGCGCGCACCGCTGATCCCGGCATTGGGGTCGACGCCAACCGGCGCTTCGATCTTGATTACGTCCGCACGAAAATCAGCCAGCACCCGACAACAGGTCGGCCCCGCACGCACCCGCGTCAGGTCCAGCACCTTGAGGTGTGACAGTGCCTCGGACGGCCCGCTCATGCCGGTGGCCCGTTATTGAACGGCAAAAGGTCCGCCCCCCCTGTGCCATCCGCCGCAACGAACCAGTCGCCCATCGTGCTTGACGTCACAAAAACCGTGTCCTCCCGCGCAGCCAGCAGATCTAGCGCCTGCTCGAAGTAATAGGCAATATGGGGCACGCCGATAATGTGCGGATGCAGCGCCAGCGTGATCACACGTGGCTGACCTGTGCACGCAATTTCACGTTCATAAACAGCAACCGTGGCCTGCAACCGTTTCAGATACTCGTCGCTCGAGCCGTTTTGCACCGCATAGATCGGCACGTCGTTCAGCTCGAAAGTATACGGCAACCCAACCATCGGCCCATGCTTTGTGCGGATCCAGACCAGCAGATCGTCCAACACCCAATCATGCAGAAACTCGATTTTTTCGGATTTCAGGATATCGACTGTGTCCAAAGTCTCGCCCAGACCCGGCCCGAGCCATGCGCGGGTCGTCTTGCCGGAAACCTGCTCCAGTCGCGCAAGGCTGCGGCGAATGACACCGGTTTCGTCCTCGGCCTGCTTGAGAGATTGCTGGAACCATCCGTGGCCGACCAGCTCCCAATTTGCCTGAACAACAGCCTGCATGAGGTCGGGATATACATCGGCCACCTGCGCGTTCGTGAACGCCGAAGCCGGCAGGCCGCGGGCAGCAAGCATATCCATGATCCTCGGCATCCCGCAGCGCATTCCGTATTCGACCCACGAATAATTCGGAATGTCGGGCGGCGACGGGCTGGCACCGTGCGGGGCGGGAATAATCCCGCGCGGCATTGGCCGGTCAAAGGGCCAGTATTCGATGTTCATCACCACATGAACCATCAGCGGCTTGCCGTTCAGCGGTTCCAGCGATGCGCGCCGGCTGGACATCTGATAGGGAATTCTGGGGTTGGACCACATCGACATGTCTCCTTAGCTTGTGTGCAAACGGAGCGCATCCGCCTGCCAATGAAGCCGGACCTGCGCGCCCGGAGCAGGCGCATTGTGTATCATGCCAGAGATCTCGCGCGACACAATTTCTGTTCCGTCCGGCAGCCGTACCAGATGAGAGGTCGTCAACCCCAGATAAAAGCTTTCGCCATAGGTGCCGGTCATCCCGTACCCGTCATCCCGTGCCCGTCAGGCGCACCGCCATCTACATCGACCGGCGACAACTTAACCAGTTCGGACCGGATCGACAAATCCACCTTCTGGCCCGTCTGCACATCGTGCCCGCGTTTCAGCACGGCAATCGACGTGCCTGCCACATCAACAGTCATTGTCTCGCCGGCCACGTCCGTGACCCGCCCCGTCAACAGATTGCTCTCACCGACAAAGCTGGCTGTGAACCGCTTTTGCGGGGCCTCGTAGATATCGCGGGCGCGTCCGTGCTCGACCAGCTCGCCATTCGCCACCAGCGCGATCCGGTCAGCCACCGTCATTGCTTCTTCCTGATTGTGGGTCACGTGAATAAAGGTAATTCCCATCTTCTCCTGAAGATGCTTGAGCTCGACACACATGTCCTTGCGAAGCTGTACATCCAGCGCCGCCAACGGTTCGTCCAGCAGCAGGATATCCCGATCAAGCACCATCGCACGCGCAAGTTGCACCCGCTGTTGCTGCCCTCCTGACAACTCGTGCGGCTTGCGGTCGGCAAAGCCCTCGAGGCCCACCATCTCAAGCATCGCTGCCGACTTTTCGGCGACATCACGCTTGGAAAAGCCCGCGACCTTCAGCCCGTACCCCACATTGCCCAAAACAGTCATATGCGGAAACAGGGCATAAGCCTGAAACACCATCGTGGTGGGCCGCTTGTCAGGGGGCAAATGCCCCACATCGTGCCCGTGCAACAGAACATCCCCCGAGGTGGCTTTGTGAAATCCGCCAATGGTGCGCAGCAAAGTGGTCTTGCCACCGCCCGACGGCCCCAAAAGAACGAAATACTCGCCGGCGGCAATCGTCAGATTGACGTGTTTCAAGGCAACAACCGAGCCGTAATGTTTGGCAAGATTGCGCACCTCTACGGCGGGGGGCGTCAGGGTTGTCATAAATCGGTTCCTTGGTGTGTCATGACATGACCGGTTCGGCTTTTGCGCGCGCATCGCGCGTAAGCGTCTTGGACCGGATCATTGTCACAATGATGATACCGCCAATAAGGCCAATTGCGATGAAGCTGACCAGACTGGACATCGCATAGCTTTGGGGTGACATGCCGGTGTTCAGCATCTGGCTGACAAGCACTGTGGTGAATGTGTCGAACCCGCCCTTGAGCAAACTGGTGCGAGTATATTCGTTAAAGCACAAGATCACCGTAAACGAACACGCGCTGAGGATACCGGCACGGATCTGCGGAAATTCAATGTCCCGGAACGCCCGCCACCCGTCCGCCCCGCACGAGCGCGCCGCCTCGGTCTGTTCGCTGCGATAGCGCCCCATCGTGATCAGGATCACAATGAACGAATACGGGATCGTATAGATAATCAACCCGATAACAGCCGTCATGAACCCCAGATCGAACCAGCCGTCAAACAGGCTTGTGCCCAGTAAGGCACCCAACCACTCGAACGCGCCGTTCAGGTTCTTGAAGAACACCAGCAGGGCCGAGCCAAGGATATCAGGGGGCACAAACAACGGTGCCAGCAGCAAGAAGATCGGGAACGGTTTGTTGGAAGTCTGCTTGTAATACTTCGCCGCCAAAAGCGCGAAAGGCACCGCAACCAGCGTCACCACCAAAGACAGCGACAACGTCCAGCGCAAAGCATTCAACAGCAACTTGTCCTTCAGGATAAGCCCGTACCACTCCCACGTGAAATCATACGCGTTCGCCCCGAACCCGTTGGCATTGAACGAGATATACATGACGTACATCACAGGGATCATCAATGTGGTTACAATCAGAAGCAGATAGGCCCACTTCAATCTATAGACCCACGGATTCGCGAAGTCCTCGGTCATGTGCGGCCCCTCAATTCAGCGGTGTCAGGATTTTGGTCAGATCGAACAAACGGTGGCCGATATAAAGGAGCGTCATGAGCGTCGCCATCATGATCGCGCTCACTGCCATAGCCAGCGGAAAGTCCAGCGCGGCAATAGCCTGTGTGGCAATCAGACCGGCATTCACCGCCCCCGCCCCGCCCAGAATATTCGGCAACAACGCCACACCAAGCCCGTTGACAAAGATGAACACCGACCCTGCAAACACCCCCGGCGCCGCAGGCGGAAGCACGATATCCTTGAACCGGTGCCATGGCCCCACCCCAAGGTCATCACAAACTTCGAAGATAAACTTCGGCACGGCCTCCCTCGCCAGAAAACTCGAGAACACGATAAACGGCAAAAACGACATCACCTCGCCGATGATCACACCTGTGTGCGAATACAAAAGCGCCGTGATCGGCTCGTCTATCAGACCCAGATCCATCAAGGTTGTGTTGAGCAATCCGTTGCGCTGCAACACCGGCCTAAGCGCAAACACACGAATGATTTCAGACACCATGAAGGGCAGAATAAACAACAAGACAACACGGTGCTGCGCCACTTTCGGTACTGACTTGCGCACAAAGACCGCAATCGGGAAGCCAAGAATGAAGCAGATGATAACCGAGATCAGCGAATATTTCATCGAGGCCAGAAAATTGTTCAAACGTGCCGAAAAGAAAAAATTTTCGTATGAAAGCAACGTGAATCCCGGCTCCATCCAGAACATCGTACGCTCGAACACACTGAACACGACGGTCAACGCCATCGGTACAGCAAAAAAGAGTATCATAAAGACGATCGGCGTCAGCATTGCCAACCGCCCCAATCGTTCCTTCAGGTCACTCGAACCGGCCTTGACGGGGGATCGCCCGTCAAGGTTTTCAGTCTGTTGAAGTGTCATGTTCCGCTTAAGCCGCCTGCACTCTGGCCCACCAGTCCTGATAGGCGCGGATATTGGTCGGGAACACATTTTGCCACGAGTTGCCCGGGTTCGACATACGCTCCTGCTTGCGCCCCAGACGCGCCGCCAGCAATGCTCTGGTATGTGTGTCAAAATCGGCGGGGTTGGCTTCGATATAGGCGCCAACACCGGTCATCTGCGGGGTAAATCCAAGACCCGCCAGCGTGCGTGATCCGAACCATGGGTCAAGATACAGGTTGGCAAGGCTGTAAAACGCATCTTCCATTCCCCGTTCTTTACCACCACGGGTCAGCATGACGACGTTATTCCAAGATTGGTGCCCTTCTTTCATTGAGCCATAGCGGATATCGGCGCCGTTCTTGCGCGCCGCGGAAATCTGGATAACCTCCCAGCACGAAGACACCAACACCTCTTCGGATGACAACAGATCGGCACCGTTCTGGACCCCGTCCCAGAACGTCCGAAAATGTCCCTTTTTCTTGAGATCAATCAGGAACCCGCACACGCCCTTAACCTCGGGCTCGGTCATGTCAGAGGGGTTTTCGATGTCCTGCTTGCCCGATTGTTTTAAATAGATCGCCGTATTGGTCAGGGTCGGGCCAAAATCGTTCTGCATGGCTGCGCGCCCGCGAAACTGGCTGTCGAACAGGGCCTCCCAGCTGTTCAGCTCCTCGCCGATGACACCGTGGTTGAACGCAAGGCTGTCCGCGTTCGAGAGGTACGGAATCGCCACAACCTTGCCTTCGTACCGGATCGTGTCGGCAGAGGCCCCGCCCTCTTTGTAAGATGGCAACAGGTTCGCCCAATTGGCAATGCGCGATGTGTCCAACTCGACAATTACCCCCTGCGAGGCCAATGCATCCTCCATGCCACCACCGTTGTCGGTCATCTCATCATAAAGCTTGTTTCCATCCCCCACGACCATCTTCTGAATCGATTCGTCGGCGCGTGCGCTTTTTGCAATCGCAGCAATCGAAACCCCCAACCGGGATTCCATCGCCGTCCAGTCACTGCCACCGACTTTTGCAATTCCCGGCGCCCAAAGCCTCAGAGCCTCGGTAGCAAACTGCCCCTCGCCTTTCAGTGAGTTTGCGCGCTATCTTTGTATACGAATTTATAGGAAAGCGCTCGATTGAACGTCGCACCCACCCTCGCGGCGAAGTCTTGGCCGCGCAGCTCGCCAAGTCGTGGAAAGCCCCACCGCCAGCCTTTGGCAAAATGGCGCGTGGCGCAGTACGACGACCGGCAAGGCTTGCCCCCCACCCGACACAAAGCACACGTCGCTCGACCCTGTCGACGACCATTTGTGCACCTCATATTCATTCCAGTATCTAAGGGACATCAGCATGGATCTTGACCTGAGCGGGAAACACGTTCTCATCACCGGCGGCTCCAAAGGGATCGGGCTTGCAACCGCAACCGCCTTTGCCACAGAGGGCGCCGTGGTGACTCTGGTGTCACGCACGGCACAAATGCTTGACCAAGCCAGCGCGCAGATCGCCGCCGCAACGGGCAGCACACCGCGCACAATTGTTGCCGATCTATCCTCGGACAAAGGACGACAGGCGCTTCACGAGCAGACACAGACACCCGATATTCTGGTCAACAACGCAGGCGCGATCAAAGCCGGCGGCCTGTCCGATCTGAGCATGCAGGACTGGCGGGACGGTTGGGAGTTGAAGGTGTTTGGCTATATTCACCTGTGCCAGCTTTTCATGCCCGACATGACCACCCGCGGCAGCGGCACAATAATCAACATTATCGGCATGGGCGGGCGCGCGGTACGCCCTGCCTATATTTGCGGTGCTGCCGGAAATGCAGCGCTCATCGGCTTTACCAATGCCTTGGGCGCACAGGCGCAACGCTCTGGCGTACGCGTTCTGGGGATCAACCCGTCCCCGACCCTGACCGACCGGATGGAGACCCAGTTTCGCGGCCGCGCCAAGGCAGAGTTCGGCGACGAGGCACGCTGGCAAGAGTTGATCAACCCCGAGGCCTTCCCCTTTGGTCGCCCTAAAAACGCCCAAGAGGTGGCCACCCTCGCCACGATGATCGCCTCCCCCAAGGTCGAATACCTGAACGGTACTGTCATTGACATGGACGGCGGCGGACAATGGGCGGGCAAGTCATGAACCATACCCAAGAAGCACTGGCAGACGGTCGGCTGTTGCTGGAAACCCACGCGCATGTCGCGCGGATCACCTTTAATAATCCTGACCGGCTGAACGCCATGACGCTGGGCATGTGGAGCGCGCTTGCCGATGTCTGCGAAAGCCTGAGCCGGTCCGGCGATGCACGGGTTGTCGTGCTTCAAGGGGCAGGCACGCGGGCATTTGTCTCGGGGGCCGATATTTCGGAATTTGGCACGGTGCGCACCGGCACACAAGCCGTGGCCCATTACAACGCCGAAGTCGGGCGCGCCGAAAAGGCACTTTCGGCGATGCCTGTTCCCACCATCGCACAGTTACGCGGATATTGCGTCGGAGGGGGCTTGGGGCTTGCGGCGCGGTGCGACATACGGATTTGCGCCG
>JBLIFE010000048.1:0-10421 GCA_047633515.1 Paracoccaceae bacterium
AAGAAGAACAAAACCGGACGCTGGCAGCGGAACGTTGGCACCTAAAAAATTAAACGACGCGGTTGTTGATGTACTTTCACTACCGAATGGCTGATAAAAACCAATGATGTAGTCGCCGGAAGGCAAACCCTCAAAGATTGGCGTTGCAGATACACCAGTGGATGATTGGCCTGGACCACCAGTCGTTGTGATTGCGTTACAAAATCCGTTGTTGTCAGAACTTACCGGCACTTGAGCGAATTTACAGTACTGGGAGTAAGCTCCTGCTACGTCATAGAATTCGGGGGTACCGCTTGTCCGCTGAAGAGTCCAAGCAGAATACGTGGCCGATGTTCCATCGGTGTAGGAGTCGATAAACAGATCAAACGATACACCAGCCGTAAATGTCACAACCTGTGTTTTACGGCCACCAGTCTGACTGAAGTCTACCTCAAGATTTCTTCCAGGGGTGGCTGTTGTGACAGAGTTTGTTCCGCCGCCAGTTTGCGTCGTTACGACAGAAGAAAACGGTACGGTCGCCGAAAATGCGGGCAACGCCATGCTGGCGCTAAGGGTTGCGGCAATTGCTAACTTTTTAAAAATTTGAGACATGATACGCTCCATTTGTCTAATCTATGTTTAGCCAAGCTCAGGACGTGAAACAATCGTTATTTTGGTTTTGCTGCTCAGTGGTGTGGAATTTATCAAAATTTGCCGGAAATGAGCGTAAATCTTCTCAAGGAGATGAGCGTTTCGCCCTTTGATATTTCTATTTGCTCAGAAATCGGACGAAATGTAAACCGCTGATCCGAATCGTTAACGCCGGTACGGGGGCAGGATTCGGGTGTCTTTCGGGGTACTGATCGGCAAAATGACGGGCCTGATTCCGGTGCTGGAACGGCATGGAAATGCGGCAGGGGCGGGCCGAAATTCGAGTGGGGTCGCCGGCCTGTTCCCGTAAGAGCCGGCCGGCGACGTCTGTGAAGCGCGTGGTCTGTCATTGGGTCAGACGCGGTTCATCCGGTTCTCGATCAGCTCTGCTACGACGCCAGGATCGGACAGCGTAGAGGTGTCACCAAGCGTTGTGTGATCGTTTTCGGCTATCTTGCGGAGAATTCGGCGCATGATTTTTCCTGATCGGGTTTTGGGCAGGCCCGGGGCCCACTGGATCAGATCGGGTTTTGCGATGGGGCCAATTTCTGTGCGCACCCATTTTTCAAGTTCCTTGCGAAGTGCATCTGTCGGTTCGACCCCGTTCATCAACGTAACATAGGCATAGATGCCCTGTCCTTTGATGGCGTGCGGGTAGCCGACAACCGCCGCTTCGGCCACGTCGGCATGAGCCACCAGCGCACTTTCGACCTCTGCGGTGCCCATGCGGTGGCCCGAGACATTGATCACATCATCAACACGTCCGGTGATCCAGTAATAACCGTCCGCGTCCCGGCGGCATCCGTCACCCGAGAAGTAGTAACCTGGATAATCGGAGAAATAGGTTTTCTCGAAGCGTTCGTGATCGCCCCAGACAGTGCGCATCTGGCCCGGCCAGCTGTCTTTTATGCACAGCACGCCTTCGGCTTGGGTGGTGGTAAGCTCCTTGCCCGTGGTGGCATCAAGAACCACAGGCTCCACGCCAAAGAACGGTAAGGTTGCCGAGCCGGGCTTTGCCGCAGTCGCACCGGGCAGGGGGGTCAACAGATGCCCGCCTGTTTCGGTTTGCCACCACGTATCTACAATCGGGCAGATACCCTTGCCGACAACGTCGTTGTACCAGTTCCATGCCTCGGGGTTGATCGGTTCGCCGACGGTGCCAAGCAGCTTGAGACTCGACAGGTCGTGTTTCTCGACAGGGGCATTGCCATGCGCCATCAGGGCGCGAATGGCCGTCGGGGCGGTATAGAACTGATTGACCTTGTGCTTTTCACACACCGCCCAGAAACGAGAGGCATCGGGATAGGTCGGCACCCCCTCGAACATCAAGGTGGTCGCGCCGTTCGCAAGTGGCCCGTAGACAATATAGGTGTGTCCGGTCACCCAGCCGACATCGGCCGTGCACCAGAAGATGTCACCGTCGTGGTAGTCAAAGACGTAGCGGTGCGTCATCGCGGCATAGACCAGATAGCCACCCGAGGTATGTACGACGCCTTTTGGCATGCCAGTGGATCCGGAGGTATACAAAATGAAAAGCGGATCTTCGGCGTTCATCTCGACGGGTGCGCAAACATCCGACGCCTCGGCAGCCAGCGCATTGTAATCGTAGTCACGCCCGTCGATCCACGTTGTCTGCCCGCCGGTGTGCTTTACCACCAGACATTTGCAATCATGGACCACATGAAGCAGGGCCTGATCGGTATTCGTCTTGAGGGCCGTCATACGCCCGCCGCGCGGGCCTTCGTCGGCGGTAATCACCACTTTGGCATCACAGCCGTTGATGCGCGCTCCCAGCGCGTCCGGAGAGAAGCCAGCAAACACGATCGAGTGGATCGCACCAAGCCGGGCACAGGCCAGCATCGCATAGGCCGCCTCGGGGATCATGGGCATATACAGAACGACCCTGTCGCCCCGTTCGACGCCCATATCCCGCAGAACATTTGCCATCCTGCACACACAATCGTGCAGCACCTGATAGGTGATGTGCTGTGCGGGGGCAGTCGGATCGTCCGGCTCGAAGATGATAGCTGTCTGATCGGCCCGTGTTGCCAGATGGCGGTCGATGCAGTTGGCCGAGACGTTCAGCGTGCCGTCATCGAACCACTTGATCGAAACCTTTCCCAGATCAAAGCATGTGTCCTTGACGCGGCTGTAGGGCTTGATCCAGTCGATCTGCTTGCCTTGTTCATCCCAGAACGCCGCCGGATCGGCGACAGAGGCGGCATACATCGATTTGTAACCCTCTGCATCCATATGGGCCGAGGCCACAAAGCTGGCTGAAGGGGGATAAATAGTGACTGTGGATTCTTTCATGACTCTCTCCTCGTAAGAATTGGTGCCTCGGGTCATTCAACCCATCACTCAACCAATTTTGAACGTCCTGAGAAACGCGTGAGTGTGCGGTGTGGGCCGGCTCCGGATACCGGAACGGCCTACACGCAACGCCGCGTAAGTATAGTGCGATTTAGATCGCGAGATATTCGGCACGCAGCGCATCATCGTTGAGAACCTCGTCGGCGGTGCCGTTAAACACAATTCCGCCTGTATCAAGGATCACCGCGCGATCCGCCAGCTTCAGAGCGCGCACGGCGTTTTGCTCGACAATGATTGTCGTAATGCCAAGCGACTTGATCTCAAGGAGTGTCTTTTCGATCTCGTCGACGATGACGGGCGCCAGGCCTTCGTAAGGCTCGTCAAGCAGCAGCAGCTTGATGTCGCGACACAAGGCACGGCCAATCGAAAGCATTTGCTGTTCACCACCCGACAGGGTCACCCCATCTTGCTTGCGTCGTTCGCCCAAGCGGGGAAACAGGTCGTAGATACGCTCGATAGACCAGCCGATAGGCGGGGCTATTTGCGCCAGTTGCAGGTTCTCTTCGACAGTCAGCCCTGCGATGATACGTCTGTCCTCGGGCACAAGTCCGAGCCCCGCGGCAGAGGCCTCGTGTGCAACCATTGTGTGCAACGGCTGATGATCAAGCCAGATTTCGCCGTGTGTCAATGCCGGAGACCCCAGACGCGCCAATGTTCGCAGCGTCGAGGTTTTACCGGCACCGTTACGGCCCAAAAGCGCGAGTATCTCACCCTCGTGGACATTGAAGCTGACACCTTGCACGATATAGCTTTCGCCGTAATAGGCGTGCACATCGTAAACAGAAAAGAAGGCGGGCGCCGAAGCGGCGCGGTTTACGCTGTTCGATAGATCGGGTTTCACGTTCATCAGTCTTCTCCGTTATTCGCCTACGGCCGTTTCACCAAGATACGCTTCACGCACCTTGGGATGGCCCTTGATGTTTGCCGGGGTGTCCTCGACCAACGGCGTGCCTTGTGCAAGTACGGTGATCCGCTCGGCCAGCGAAAAGACCACATGCATGTCATGCTCGATGATTGCGATGGTGATGTTGCGCTCTTCCTTGATCTGCTTGAGCAGGTCGATCGTGTTGTTGGTATCGGCACGCGCCATGCCCGCTGTTGGCTCGTCCAGCAGCAACAGGCGCGGTTCCTGCGCAAGGCACATCCCGATTTCCAGGCGGCGTTTGTCGCCGCGTGACAGGGACGCTGAATGCATGTGGCGTTTTTCGGCCATATTCATGTCGACCAACATCTGTTCGGCCTTCTCGTGAATGTCGCGCTGTCCCTTGACCATGCTGAGGGCATTCAGTTCGAATGAACCGTCGCGGCGGGCAAAACACGGGATCATCATGTTTTCCATCACCGTCAGGTCGCCAAAAATCTCTGGCGTCTGGAAAACCCGGCTGATGCCCATCTGGTTGATCTCGTGCGGAAGGCGGCCCAGCACGGATTGCCCGTCGAACATGACCGAGCCTGTATCCGGCATCAGCTTTCCGACAAGGCAGTTGAGCAGGGTCGACTTGCCGGCCCCGTTCGGGCCGATGATGGCATGAACGGAGTTTTCGGCGACCGACAGGTTCACGTTGTTCAAGGCTTGCAGACCGCCGAAGCGTTTGCCGACCCCTTTGACTTCAAGGATACCCATGAGTTTGTCTCCTTATTCTGCGGGGTTGACGCGTGAGGCAGGGCCTGTGCCATCGGCGTCATTTGCCGGCTTCTTGCGCGAAAAGAGCTTTCCGATCCGTTGTCCACCTTCGACGAGGCCACCCGGAAGGAAGATTACCACCATCATGAACATCAAGCCAAGCGTTAGCGCCCAGCCCTTGCCCACGAACGGGTGCACAAGCGTCACCATCAGGTCTTCAAGACCGTCGGGCAGGATCGAGAACCACTGATGCAGGACATTGTCGTTAATCTTTGAAAAGATATTCTCGAAGTACTTGATAAAGCCCGCGCCCAGAACCGGACCGATCAAGGTTCCCGCACCGCCGAGGATTGTCATCAAGACGATCTCGCCCGATGCAGTCCATTGCATCCGCTCTGCACCGGCCAGTGGATCCATAGAGGCCATCAAGCCACCGGCAAGCCCGGCATACATGCCAGAAATCACAAAAGCGGCCAGCATGTACGGTTTAGTGTTAAGTCCGGTGTAGTTCAGGCGATGCTGGTTCGATTTGATAGCGCGCAGCATCAATCCGAACGGAGACCGGAAAATGCGCATGGCAAGGTAGAATGACAGCACCATTGCAATCGCGGACAGGTAATAGCCGACATTGAACTGGAACGACCACGCCCCGACGACCATCTCGTAGGTCGAGCGCATTTCAAGCCCGAACAGGCTGGTGACAGGGATGCCGCCACTCTCGGTCTGGCTGATGCCAAAGATGCGCGGGTCATTCAGGGTTAATTGCAGACCTGTTTCGCCGTTGGTGATCGGCGTCAGGACCGAATAGGCTAGGTTGAACGACATCTGCGCAAAGGCCAGCGTCAGAATGGAGAAGTAAATGCCCGAGCGGCGCAGGCATATAAAGCCGATAACCACGGCAAACAGCCCCGCCACCACAATCGACAACGCGATCGCGGGCAGCACATTCATGCCCAGCAGCTTGAACATCCACACCGCCGAGTACGATCCAACACCCAGAAACGCTGCGTGACCGAATGACAGATACCCCGTTAGCCCGAACAGGATATTGAAACCGATTGCAAATATCCCGAAAATCACGAACCGCTGCATCAGGTCCGGATAACCGGCATTGAACTGTGCCAGTTCCGAACCCGACGGGAACGGGTTAAGGATGAAGGGGGCAAAAACGGCCAATGCTGTCACGATGATCAGGAGTGTCGTGTCTTTTTTATCAAGTCCGAACATGGTTTTAGTCCTCCATCACACCTTTGCGGCCCATCAAGCCTCGAGGCCGGGTAAGCAGGATGATAATTGCAACCAGATAGATGATGATCTGGTCGATACCGGGCAGGATCGATTTGATTTCGTTCATTGAGGCAAAGCTTTCCAGAATGCCCAGCATGAAGCCTGCCAGAACAGCACCGGGAAGGGACCCCATGCCGCCAACCACGACGACCACAAAACTCAGCACAAGAAAGTCCATGCCCATGTGGTAGTTCGGAGAGTTGATGGGCGCATACATCACACCGGCCAAGCCTGCCACCGCGGCCGCAATACCAAACATGATGGTAAAGCGTTTGTCGATGTTGATACCCAGCAGCCCGACTGTTTCACGATCTGCCATGCCTGCACGCACAACCATGCCGAAGGTCGTGAACTGCAAAAAGGCAAAGACGCCACTGATGATGGTTACCGAAAAGGCAAAGTAGACCAGACGCCAGTAGGGATAGATGACCGCGTTTGCTTCGAAACCGATCAGAACGCCGAAGTCAAAGCTGCCTTTGAAGGCCTCGGGGGCCCCTGTTGGGATGGGGTTGGCGCCGTAGAAGTACTTTACGACTTCTTGCAGCACGATTGCCAGACCAAAGGTCACAAGTATCTGGTCGGCATGGGGGCGTTTGTAAAAATGTTTGATCAGTCCGCGCTCCATTATGAAGCCGACGGCAACCATGATCGGTATGGCGAAGATAATCGCAAGTGGAACGGTCCAGTCAATGATTGACGAGCCGATCTCGGGGCCGAACCACGCTTCGACATACGGGGTTTTCACCTTGAGCGGGTTTCCAAGAAAGTCGAGCCGTGTCGGGTCGATTGTCTCGAATGAAAAACTAAGCACCCGTGACAGGGTGACGGCACAGAAAGAGCCGATCATGAACAATGCGCCATGCGCAAAGTTGACCACGCCGAGTGTGCCAAAAATAAGCGTAAGCCCCAGAGCGATCAGCACATAAGCCGATCCTTTGTCGAGGCCGTTCAGAATTTGGAGGAGGAGAGCGTCCATCGCGATGTCCTTACCGTTCGGTTGGATGTAAGGAGGGTCGGCCGCGGGTCATCCGCGACCGACCGTTCTTTTGTCCGTCGGTCGCCTTATGCGCCGGGGTTACATGTACCCAGATTGCCGCCAGCGAACATTGGGTGGTCGGCTGCATACTCGACCTGTGCGCGTGGTGTGATCTCGACGATCTCAAGCGCATCGTACTCGTTTACAGGGTCTTCCTTGCCTTTCATGACAAGAACGTCCTTGAAGCACTGGTGATCTTCGGCGCGGTAAAGTGTTGGACCATTGCCCAGGCCGTCGAACTCGAAGCCTTCGAGGGCCTCGACGATGGCGCAGGGGTTGAACGAGCCGGCACGCGATGCGGCATCTGCATAAAGCAGTGTCTGTGCATAGCATGTCTGGGCTGCGTTCGACGGCGGGAAGCCGTACTTGGTGCCGAACGAGCGTACGAAAGCTTTGGTGCCTTCGTCCTGAAGTGTCCATGACCAGTTGGTCGAGCCGAACACACCTTTGATGTTCGCGCCGGCACCCTTTGCCATCAGCTCGGAGTAGAGCGGCACAACGATCTCGAACTGCTTTCCGTTCACCATCTTGTCGCGCAGGCCGAACTGCACAGCCGAGGTCAGGGAATTAACCATGTTCCCACCGTAGTGGTTCAGAACCAGCACATCTGCGCCGGAATTCAACACAGGCGCGATATAGGACGAGAAGTCCGTTGCGGCCAGTGGTGTCAACACGTTGTTCACAGTCTGCCAACCGACAGCTTCGGTTGCGGCCTGAATCGACTCCTGCTGGGTCCAGCCCCACGTGTAGTCGGCTGTCAGGTGATACGCACGACGATCGGAGCCGTATGCCTTGTTGAGCACGGGCGCGAGGGCTGCACCGGACATGTAACCGTTAAAGAAGTGACGGAAACCGTTGGCCTTCTTGTCCTTGCCGGTGGTGTCGTTGGAGTGGGTCAGACCGGCCATAAAGATGATGCCGGCTTCCTGACACAGGCCTTGAACAGCCACAGCCACACCAGAGGACGAACCGCCCGAAATCATGATTGCGCCGTCTTTTTCGATCATCGACTTTGCCGATGCGCGGGCTGCGTCAGATTTCGTCTGGGTGTCGCCGGTGACATAAGCCACTTTCTTGCCCAGAATGCCGTTGCCCTGAAGCGCCTTGGACGAGAAGGTGCTCAGCATGCCGCCGTCGCCTTCACCGTTCAAATGCTCGACCGCAAGCTCGAAAGCACGCAGTTCGTCGGCGCCCTCATCGGCATAAGGACCGGTCTGGGGTACGTTGAAGCCCAATACGACATCGGACCCTTGCGGAGCGTTGGTATAGCCAGAGTGACCAGCGGCCCAGACAGAGCCGTTGAATATCGTCGGCACAGCGAGAGCAGCACCGGCGGTTGCGCCGGTCTTGATCAGCCCACGACGTGTGAGAATGTTATTTGACATAATTGTCCTCCCTGAAGTTTGCAGGGCGCGCCGAATCTTAAAGCACACCCATTTTGCCCGCATGCGAGCTGTCACAACTATCCTATAGAACGGCAAATAATCCAACAACTGCTTGCTTAGCCTAAGTTTTTTTGTAAAGTTATGAACAAAAATGAGAGTTGTCTTGTAAATTAATTCTCAACGCAGTGCAGAAACCCATTGAGAAGTACGGAGATTTTCATGCCGCGCACCCAACTTACAGGAACCAGAATCCGGGAGCGCCGGACTGATCTGGCCCTTAGGCAGGTGGATCTGGCGCGCTCTGTCGGTATTTCTGCGTCCTATCTCAACCTGATCGAGCATAATCGCCGCCGCATTGCGGGCAAGTTGCTCAATGCGATTGCGCGCGAGTTGCGGGTTGATCCGGGCTTGCTGGCCGACGGGGCCGAAAGTGCGCTGCTCGAAGAATTGCGCGATGCGGCCGACGGGCACGACAGCGCGATGCAGGAACTTGCGCGGGTGGACGAGTTTGTGGGCCGCTTTCCTGGGTGGGCGGCCCTTTTGGCCGATACCAGGCGGCGCACTCTTGCGCTTGAGCGTACGGTCGCGGCCCTGACCGACCGGATGACCCACGACCCGTTTTTGTCCGCCTCGATGCACGAGGTGCTTTCGACCGTCACCGCGATCCGCTCCACGGCCTCGATCCTGACCGATACCACGGACATCGACCCTGAATGGCGCATCCGCTTCCACCGGAACATTCGCACCGAAAGCGAGCGATTGGCCGAAAGTGCGGAAAGTCTGGTGCGCTATCTCGACGAAGGCGGCCGTGCGGAGGTGTCCGGCTCGACGCCTCTGGAGGAACTGGACGCCTATTTGCAAGGCTGCGGGTTTCATATTTCTGAACTCGAGGGTGCCTTGCCGCGCGCGCCCGATGTCATCGTCGCGGACGCGGAGCTATTGAAAACCGGTGCCAGCCGTGCCCTCGCGCAGGTGCATCTGGAGCGTTACGCAAAGGATGCAACGCGCATGCCATTGACCGAATTCAGCGCTGCGGCAAAGGCTGCAAATCATGATCCTGCGATGCTTGCGCGGCAATTCGACGTTGATCTGGTGGCGGTGTTCCGGCGTCTGGCGTCGCTGCCGGAGGCAGGGGTTTCGGGCACCTTCGGGCTTGTTGTTTGTGACGGGTCCGGCACATTGACCTTTCGCAAGCCTATCGAGGGGTTTGCTTTGCCGCGTTTCGGGGCGGCCTGTCCGCTTTGGCCGTTGTATCAGGCCCTGTCGCGGCCGATGTCACCTGTGCGTGTGCCGGTAGAGATGGGCGGGCGCATGCCTCGGCGTTTTCTGACGTATGCAATTTGTCAGCCGCGCCAACCTGGCGGATTCGACGGGCCCGAGATACTGGAGGCAGCGATGCTTATTATGCCCCCTGAATTGGTCGAGGGTACCACCGCGTGGGGGCGCGGGGTCGATTTGGCCGTGGGGACCTCGTGCCGGATATGTCCGCTCGGTGCTTGTGCTGCGCGGCGCGAGCCTTCGATCATGGCCGATGCCTCGTGAGGCGCACCCCAAGCGTCACAATTTGGCGGCGTTGCTGGACAGAGCTTTTGACAAGCGGTGTTTTATGCCGATACTTCGCCTTGCGAAGATCAATGGAAAATTGACGGCGCAAGGGAGGGTGACATGGTCAAGAGTGTTCTGCTTGTCGAGGACGAGCCGAATATCATCGAGGCCATCCGGTTCATATTGAGCAGGGATGGTTGGTCGGTATCGGCGCATTCGGATGGAAAGACGGCACTTGAGGCGGTTATTGCCAAAGCGCCGGATGTGCTTATCCTTGATGCTATGCTGCCGGGGCGAAGCGGTTTCGACATCCTGCGGGACCTGCGTGCGCGTCCCGAAACGGCCCGCTTGCCGGTGTTGATGCTGACAGCCAAGGGGCAGGTCAAGGATCGCGAACTGGCGACAGAATCCGGAGCGAGTGCTTTTATGACAAAACCCTTTTCGAACGCCGAGGTTCTGGCGACGGTCAATGCGCTTGCGACGGGGTAATCGGATAGGGCCGGCAAACTGGTGGGTGGCGTGATACCGCACGAAGATATTG
>JBLIFE010000049.1:0-10395 GCA_047633515.1 Paracoccaceae bacterium
GGACGGTGTGAACGACCCCGCCAAATCCCGAGACATGGTAATTGAAGGTTGGATAGGCCCCCGCAGAGGTTACCACAGCATCGCCCGTGCCGACGTACAAACGCACCAGATAGCCCAAAAGCCCGTCTATGCCTTCGCCAACCATGATCGACGCAGGCGCGATATTGTGGTGCTGTGCCAAGGCCATGCGCAGGGCGACAAACTCGGGGTCGCCGTACATCCACGTGGCCTCAGCCTGAGCGGTGATCGCGGCACAAGCGGCAGGCGAGGGGCCAAAGCCGCTTTCGTTCGCGCCCAGACGCGCAAGAAACGCCTGCCCGAGAGCACGCTCCTGAGCCTCGGGGCCGACAAAGGGAACAGACGCCGGAAGGCTGGCTGCAAGAGGGGTCAAACGCGGATCATCCATGACGGGACAATCTCATACGGCGCAAGGAAAGCAAGACCCTATGCGCATCTCGGGCACAGGGTTTTCAGGGGGTCTTGTGGGGCGTGTCGGCTAAAATGCGTGTCGTGGTGCGCACAAAGCACGGGCTTGCACATGGAACGCATCAGGCTAGGCTGCCTGAAACCGTTTGGAAGGTAACAACGATGCCTATTGATGCTCCCCGCTATCTTGATACCGCGCAAAAGCGGCGGCTTGCCTATTATGCAACTCGGGCTGGCGCCGATGGTCCGACGATTGTGTTTCTGGGGGGCTTTCACTCGGACATGCAGGGCAGCAAAGCCTTGCATCTTGAGGCTTGGGCCCGTGCGCAGGGGTACGCATATTTACGCTTTGATTATTCGGGGCACGGGCAGTCTTCGGGGGCGTTTGTGGATGGCGCAATCGGAGATTGGGCAGAAGATGCAGAGGCTGCAATTTCCGGGCTGACAGAGGGGCCTTTGATCCTTGTTGGATCGTCGATGGGCGGCTGGATCAGTTTGCTTATGACGCGGCGCCTTGCGGCGCGCGTTGTCGGGCTTGTGACTATTGCTGCGGGACCGGACTTTACCGAAGATTTGATGTGGGCGTCTTTTTCTGCGGCGCAACGGCGGACGCTGGAGCAGGACGGGCAATTGCTTGTGCCGACAGATTATGACGATCCTTACGTCATCACGGCACGGTTGATCGAGGACGGCCGCAATCATCTGGTGTTGCGCACACCTTTGGCGTTGCCGTTTCCGGTGCGGTTTTTGCAAGGGACAGAGGATGCCGATGTGGATATGTCGGTCAGCCTGCGGCTGTTGGCGCATGCCAGCGGCCCGGATATTCAATTGCGGCTTCTAAAGGGAGAGGATCACCGCTTTTCAAGCCCGAAAGCATTGGCAATGATCGAGGATGCCATTGACGATGTGATCCGGTGCGGTGCAACGGGTGGCTGACCCGTGGTGGTCTAAGGCTTCGGAAAAGCAGGCAAAAGGCGTTGTGCGGCCATCAAAATGCGCCGCAAGGTGGACCCTCGCGGCGCATTGATATTATTAAGCGCTGCGTTTCATCTCGCGCTTGGTGTGGGTCATGTTCGCGTCGATAAACTTTAGCACGAGAGGCCGGATATTGTTGCGCCAGCTGGAGCCTGCGAAAATCCCGTAGTGGCCGGCACCCTCTTCCAGGTGGCTCGCCTTTTTCGAATCGTCGAGGCCGGTCAGCAAATGCAGCGCTGCAATGCATTGTCCGGGGGCCGAAATATCGTCATTTGTGCCTTCGACCGTAATAACGGCCACATCGGTGATCTTGGAAATGTCGACTTTGCGGCCGTTTACCGTGAATTCGTCTTTTGCGATTTCCCGATTCTTGAAGATGCGTTCCACGGTCGACAGGTAGAATTCAGCGGTCATATCCATCACGGAAAGATATTCATCGTAGAATTTGTTGTGGCGATCGTGTTCTGCGCCCTCACCCTTTGCGACGCGCATGATCTGGTCGTAGAACGCGGTTGCGTGGGTTTCGGAGTTCATCGCGATAAACGAGCTGAGCTGTTGCAGGCCGGGATAGACCATGCGCCCGGCGCCAGCGTGTTTGAAGCCGACCCGTTGAACAACGTGCTGCTCAAGCTGCCCCATGGTAACGGAGCGACCGAAATCGGTTACCTCGGTCGGTGCGGCACCCGGGTCGATCGGACCACCGATAAGCGTCAGCGTGTTTGGCTGAGCGGCGGGGTCTTCGGCGGCCAGATATGCAGTGGCCGCAAGCGCAAGCGGCGCAGGCTGGCAAACAGCAATAACGTGGGTTTCGGGACCAAGATGGCGCATGAAATCGACGAGGTACAAAGTATAGTCCTCGATGTCGAATTTCCCTTTGGAAACAGGGATATCACGCGCGTTATGCCAGTCGGTCACATAGACTTCGCAATCGGGCAGCAGGCTGATGACAGTCGAGCGCAGCAAAGTGGCGTAATGCCCCGACATCGGTGCGACAAGCAACACTTTGCGCGGCTTTTCCGGCCGGCCCTGCACCTTGAAATGGAGCAAGTCGCCAAAGGGTTGTGCCACTTCGACCTGCACCGAGACAACGTGATCACGCCCGTCTGTGCCCACGACCGAGCTGATATTCCAGTCGGGCTTCATGACCATTCGGGCGAAACTGCGCTCCGTCACTTCGCCCCATGCGGCTGCCATCTGTACCAGGGGATTGGCTGTCAAACCAAAAGCTGGATAAGAATACATTGCCTTCGCGGAGGCCCCCATCCATTGGTTTGTGACCCGAATGGATTCCATCAGGTCGTAAGTCGCCATAAACTTCATGCGGCACCTTTCCCGGGACTCGCCCGTAACAATTTTCCCATATTAATTTGCCCGTATTAATTTGCCCGTAACAATTCGTCGCTTTGCTCCCCCGAACCGGCGACTATACTAGGCTAATAACAATGTACGGGGGAACCGAGCCTATGACAACCAACCAAAACGGCGAAGACGCAGAGTTGGACACGCTCAACAAGAACCTGTCCAAAATCGAGGAGTTAAGCAGACGGGTGGTCGCCGCACTGACCCGGCAACGCAAAGTGCCAAAAGGGCTGCAAGGGCCGTCTAACGATTTGTTCATGAAAGCGGCCACCGCTTATATGACCGAAATGATGTCAAACCCGACCAAGATACTGGAGCATCAGATCGGCTATTGGGGCAAAACGCTTCAACATCACGTCGAGGCGAACCAGCTTTTGATCAAGGGTCAGTTGACCGCTCCCGAGGACGCCACGGGCACAGATCGCCGTTTTGCTGGCGAATTATGGGAGAAGCATCCCTATTTCAACTATATCAAGCAGCAATATCTGATGTCTTCGCAGGCGATTACACAGGCCGTGTCCGATCTTGACGGGATGGAGCCAGAGGACAAGCAGCGGCTTGATTTCTTCTCCCGGCAGATCGTGGATATGTTCAGCCCGGCCAACTTTCTGGGCACCAACCCCGAGGCGCTTGCCCGGGCTGTCGAGACCGAAGGCCAGAGCCTTGTGACGGGGCTGGAAAACCTTGTGCGCGATCTTGAGGCAAACAAGGGCGATCTGGTTGTGACCCTGGCCGACAAGGATGCCTTCAAGGTCGGAGAGAACCTTGGAACGACCGAAGGGTCGGTCGTTTTTCGCAACAAGATGTTCGAGCTGATCCAATACGCTCCCAAAACGGAAACAGTTCATAAAACGCCGCTTGTGATCTTTCCTCCGTGGATCAACAAGTTTTACATTCTTGATCTGAAAGAGAAAAACAGCCTGATTCACTGGATCGTTTCACAAGGCTACACTTTGTTCGTGGTCAGTTGGGTCAACCCTGACGAGAGTTTTGCCGATGTGGGTTTGGGCGATTACATCGAGGACGGATATCTTAAGGCCTTTGATGTGGTCAAGAAGATCACCGGCGAGGATAAACTCAACGCGGTCGGTTACTGCATTGCGGGGACGACTTTGAGTCTGACACTCAGCCTGCTGAAAAAGCGCGGCGAATCTCCGGTGCGCTCGGCGACATTCTTTACCGCGTTGACTGATTTTTCGGACCGTGGAGAGGTTGGCGTGTTCCTGAACGACGATTTTGTCGATTCGCTGGAGGAGGAGTGCCACCGCGTCGGATTGCTGGACAGGTTTTTTATGTCCCGGACGTTTTCGTTCTTGCGGTCCAATGACCTGATTTATGCGCCTGCGATCAAAAGCTACATGATGGGCGAGGCGCCGCCGGCGTTCGATCTGCTGTACTGGAATGGCGACGGGACCAACCTTCCGGGACGCATGGCGGTCGAGTATCTGCGTGGGCTGTGCCAGTCGGACAAGTTTGCCACGGATGGCTTCGAACTTCTGGGGGAAACCCTGTCGATCAAGGACGTCGATGTGCCGGTCTGTGCGATTGCGTGTGAAACCGATCACATTGCCGCGTGGAAAAGCAGTTTTGCGGGCGTTCAGAAGATGGGATCGCGCAGCAAGACGTTCATCTTGTCCGAGTCGGGACATATTGCCGGCATCGTCAATCCGCCTAGCAAAAAGAAATACGGCCATTACCTGAACGACAATCTCAAGGTGTCTGCGGATGACTGGTACAAAGGGGCCGACTTTGTCCAAGGCTCCTGGTGGCCTCACTGGGGGGAGTGGCTCAAAAAGCGTTCGGGGGCGCAGGTCGCGGCGCGGGTGCCCGGCTCGAAAGAGTTTCCCGAATTGTGCAAAGCTCCGGGAACTTACGTTCTGGTCTCTCACTAACCGGGGATGCGGGGGCGGAATGTCACAGGGCGCTCGAATGCTGCAGTGCAGAAAGTTCTTGCAATGCTGCGCTGCAGCATATAGGTGTTGGTTATAGGAAATTAGAGCAACCGACGTTTCGGGGCTCGGATGAAACGGAGAATACCCATGACCAAGAGCAATGATGTGACCAAGATGATGCAAGACATGATGGCGTCGTTCCCGATGGACGCATCTTCCATGCAGGACGCTTTCAAGACGTCCGCCGCACTTGGTGAGAAAATGTCGAAAGTGGCTTTTGATGCTGCCGAGAAGTCGTCCGAGATTTCCTCCAAGTGGACGAAAGAGACCCTTTCGAAGATGGGCGAGATCACGAAAGTGAAAGAAGAGCCTACCGATTACAGCAAGGCGATGACCGATTTCGCATCTTCGCAGGCTGAAATGGTTTCCGAGCACATGGCTGCTTTTGCAGAAGTTGCAAAGAAAGTTCAGATGGAAACTGTCGAGCTGATGATGGCTGCTGGCAAGGACTTCTCCGAAGATGCGACGGCTGCTGTCAAGAAGGCAACAACCGAAGCGACGACAGCGGCCAAAAAAGCCACTGCATCCAAGTAACAGAATCCTCTTTACGAGGTGCGTGTGTCGGGGTTTCCTCCTCCCTTCCCTGACATGCCAAGAACGGGCGGGCCGAAAGGCTCGTCCTTTCTGTTTGTGTGCCCCTGTTTTGGCCGTTTGGCGGGGTTAGCGCTTCCAATCCGTCGGGTCCTGCCCTAGGGTTTATTGCACTGCAGCACGGGAGGACCATGGGTGGCAGAGACTAAAACCCTTTTGATCAAGCGCTACGCAAGCCGGCGTTTGTACAACACCGAGACAAGCGATTATGTGACGCTGGAGGATATCGCGCGGTTTATCCGCGACGGGCGCGAAGTACAAATCCTTGACCTGAAGTCCGGTGACGACCTGACGCGCCAGTATCTTTTGCAAATTATTGCAGAGCATGAAAGCCGTGGTGACAACGTGTTGCCGACGAATGTTCTGACAGATTTGGTGCGTTCCTACACCAATCAGGCTCAAAGCGTCGTTCCACAGTTTTTGGCGATGAGCTTTGATATGCTTCAGAATGGACAGTCAAAGGTCATCAAGAATATCGGCGCTTTGAACCCGCTTGCAACGATGCCCGGCTACGAGGCGATGCGCGTCCAGCAAGAGATGTTCATGAAGGCAATGACCGGTAGTATCGGTGGGACATGGCCAACTCCCGAGGGCGAGGCCACTGGTGCCAAGCCCGTCGAAGAGTTGGACGAAATAAAGACTCAGCTTGCGGATCTACAGGCCAAGCTCTCGAAAATATCGAAAAAGTGAGCCCAAAGGCCCGTTAATTGGCCCGGTTTAAATAACATTTTAAGGGGCGTATGCGCGCGCCCTCCCCACAGGGTTTGCCGTTTTGCGCGACCCTTAACTCAGGTTTGTGCAAGGCCGCTTATCCGGTCAAGCAAAAGAGGGATCTTGGCCCGAAACCGGAAAAACCCGTGTGTTGCGTGGGGCCAGGCGGCGCGATCATAGGGTCGAATCCGCCGGATCAGGGCGGTGCCGTTTTTACCAAGTGCGGTTTCCAGATCGCGCAACCGGTCAGCGACAGGGCCGACAGGTGCAAAGGACGTCACGACCTGTGTCAGGCCCTTGTCTTTTGCCCATGCCACGATGTCGCCTATCTGTGTCGTGCTGACGGCGGCGTGGCCCAGACGTGCGCTGTGGCGGGCCAGACAATCCTCCATGCTTTTTGCTGTGAACTCATACACCTGCGGGGCGACGATCAAGGGGGATCGTGCGCTTGTCGATGTCAGGGCGGCAAGTGAGGCTGGTTTGATGCCTTGCGGAAGGAGCCAGCCCGGTGACAGGTCTTCTTCGGTGATCAAGACGCCGCATCCGGCCTTTGGCTCCTGTGTTTCGTGAAGGGGCAGCGGTTGGGCTTGCGGGGCGGGTGGCGCCGCAATCGCGGGGGCCTGAACGGCAAGTCCGGTAAGGCCGCGGAACCGTCCCTTTGTGTAGGTCTCGATATTGTCGGGCCGTGCAAGATAGGTCTTTCCGGGGGTTTGAATGCCCGCCACCCAACGCCATCCCAATGTATTGCTGGCCGGATCGCCATCGAGCAAATGGCGCAGGAAAAAATCCGCCCCGAGTTCCCAAGGCAGGTTCAAAGTAAAGATCCAGATCGACGCGAACCACATGCGGGCGTGATTGTGCAGATACCCTGTGCGCACCAGTTCTTGTGCCCAATGGTCGAAGGGCGCGATCGAGGTTTCTCCGGCGCAGGCGGTTTCCCACGCGTTTCGCAGGCCGGATTCTGTCTGGACACGGTTCAGCCCGCGTTGAACACCCTGTTGGTAGTCTTGCCAGACGCCGGGTCGCATTTGCAGCCAGCCCTTCCAATACGCCCGCCAAAAGATTTCCTGCACGGCCTTTTCGGCGCTGCTACGCGAATGGCGGGTCAGGATGGCTTGCAGGATTTCCTCTTCGCCAAGCATCCGGTGCCGGATGTAGGGCGACAGGCCCGACACGTGCGTGACGTTTGTCGCCCCGAGGTCGTAGTTCCGGTTCGAAGCATACGCCCCTCCGGCCTTTGGGGCGAAATCGCGCAGGCGCACAAGGCCTGCTTCGCGGGTCGGCACGAAGGAGGCTGTCGTTCGAGGAGGGGCAATGGTCATTTTGTGCTCGCTGTTTGTCCTTGGAGGAGAACCTATGGCGATCGCGGCGGTCTTCAAGCGGTTTGGCGGCGCGGCTGGTTCGCACGCATTGCGGGGGATGTCGGGCGTAGTTTCCAAACGCAACCCTTGATTGCGTGCGATTTGCCTGTTTGCGTCAATCCTTTCTTCACGAAAACTTGTCAAACGGGAGCGATCTGGGGGCGAGCCCTTGCGGCCCTCCATGGGCATGACTAAGCTTTAGAGAACACAAACGGCGCAGAAACGCTCCCTTACTTGAGGCATTCTCCATGCAAGACCCCTATGAGACCTATATGAACCTTGTTCCGATGGTTGTTGAACAGACCAGCCGGGGCGAGCGTGCCTATGACATTTTTTCACGATTGCTCAAGGAGCGGATCATTTTTGTAAATGGTCCCGTGCATGACGGCATGAGCCAACTGGTTGTGGCACAGCTTTTGCATCTTGAGGCCGAGAATCCGAAAAAAGAAATTTCGATGTATATCAACTCACCTGGCGGTGTCGTGACCAGCGGGTTGTCGATCTACGATACGATGCAGTACATCAAGCCGAAGGTCAGCACATTGGTGATCGGACAGGCGGCATCGATGGGCTCTTTGCTTCTGACCGCCGGTGCAAAAGGCATGCGGTTCTCGCTGCCCAACAGCCGTATCATGGTGCACCAGCCGTCCGGCGGGTATCAGGGGCAGGCGACGGACATCATGATCCATGCGCAAGAAACCCAAAAACTCAAAGACCGTTTGAACGGAATTTATGTGACCCACACCGGGCAAGCGCTGGAAAAGGTCGAAGCGGCGCTGGAGCGTGACAACTTCATGTCTGCCGAGGATGCCAAAGAATGGGGTCTCATCGACGAGATCGTTGCGAACCGTGACAAGGACGAGCCCGTGGCAAAAAGCTGATTGCTATAGGGCGACAACAGACCGGTGGGGTGCCAATTTGCGATTGTGCCTCACCAAGGCCTGCCGTAAGCTTGGGGCACGGCGGGGCGAACAAGGGGGCAACCCCACAGATCAGGGCTGTAGGCCTAGAGGTAAGTGATGGCAACGAAATCTACCAGCGATAGCAAAAACACGCTTTACTGTTCTTTTTGCGGCAAAAGCCAGCATGAAGTGCGCAAATTGATTGCGGGGCCAACCGTATTCATTTGTGATGAATGTGTTGAGCTTTGTATGGACATCATTCGGGAAGAGACCAAAACTGCTGGCCTGAAAAGTTCGGAAGGTGTGCCCACGCCCAAGGAAATCTGTGACGTTCTTGATGATTATGTAATCGGCCAGGTTCACGCAAAGCGGGTTTTGTCTGTTGCGGTGCATAACCACTACAAGCGTTTGAACCATGCGGCAAAGTCGGGTGGTGATATCGAGTTGGCGAAATCCAACATTATGTTGATCGGCCCGACGGGCTGCGGCAAGACATTGCTTGCGCAGACCCTTGCTCGTATTCTCGATGTGCCTTTCACTATGGCCGATGCGACCACACTTACCGAAGCAGGGTATGTTGGCGAAGACGTCGAAAACATCATCCTCAAGCTGCTCCAGGCAAGCGAATATAATGTCGAGCGTGCACAGCGCGGCATCGTTTATATCGACGAAGTCGACAAGATTACTCGTAAATCGGATAATCCGTCGATCACGCGTGACGTGTCCGGCGAGGGTGTCCAGCAGGCTTTGCTGAAGATCATGGAAGGGACCGTCGCGTCTGTTCCGCCTCAAGGGGGGCGCAAGCACCCGCAACAGGAATTTCTTCAGGTCGACACTACGAATATCCTGTTCATCTGCGGCGGCGCTTTTGCGGGGCTTGATAAAATTATTGCCAGACGTGGCAAGGGTTCAGCGATCGGCTTCGGTGCGGATGTCAAAAACGACGAAGAGCGCAGTGTGGGGGATATGTTCACCGAACTCGAGCCAGAAGACTTGCTCAAGTTTGGTCTGATCCCGGAGTTCGTGGGGCGCTTGCCGGTTCTGGCGACGCTGACCGATCTGGATGAAGACGCCTTGGTGACGATTTTGACCCAGCCGAAAAATGCGTTGGTGAAGCAGTACCAGCGTCTTTTCGAGATCGAGGATACGGCTCTCACGTTTACAGATGATGCTCTGCGAGCAATTGCAAAGCGTGCTATCGGACGCAAGACAGGCGCACGTGGCCTGCGATCGATATTGGAAGATATCCTGTTGAACACGATGTTTGAACTACCAGGGCTCGATTCGGTCCAAGAGGTTGTTGTGAACGAAGAATCGGTAACCTCTGACGCCCAGCCGTTGATGATCCACGCTGATAGCAGCAAAGCAGAGCCTGCTACTGCAGGATAAGGCGGTGATCCGCATCTCTTCCGGCTCTGCATTCGAGCCGGAAGTCGGGTATTGTCGCGTTGTCGTCACACCAGATGGATGGGTTTTTGTGTCTGGTTGCGTGGGCAATGACCATGAAACCATGATTGCACCCGCTGCTGTCGAGGATCAGTGCAGGCTTGCATTGGGTCACGTCGGTGCTGCGCTCAAGCAAGCCGGAGCGCGGTTTCACGATGTTGTGCGCGTGACCTACATGCTGTCGGACAGACACGATTTTCCGCTATGCTTTCCGCTGCTGCGTGGCGCCTTTGGTGATAACCCTCCCGCGGCAACCATGATCGAATGCGGCCTTATCGATCCGGCTTACAAGATCGAGATCGAAGTAACTGCGCGGCTCCCGCTTTAGGCCGCAATGCAGTGGTATGCTGCGCTGCCTTGTCGCTGGACCTTGGCGTATGATTGGGTCATACAAAATCTATAACCTTCGGAGGTCGTGATGGGTATGTTGAAGACACTTTTGCGCGCGGTCACTTGGTGGGACGGCCAGACATTGGGTACCCAATGGTTCACGCATCGTAACGGTGTGCGTGTCGGTGACGATGCCCAAGGAAATATCTTTTACGAAACCAAAGACCGCAGCCGTCGTTGGGTTATCTTTAACGGCGAGAATGAGGCAACCCGCGTTGATCCTGACTGGCACGGTTGGCTTCATAGAACCTGGGACGAGCCTCCGACGCGGGCGCCGCTGGT
>JBLIFE010000050.1:0-10382 GCA_047633515.1 Paracoccaceae bacterium
CTTGCGACACAAGCCTGCGGCACAGCGGAAGGTTGCGCTGATCCTTGCGAATTACCCGAACAAGGATGGTAGGCTGGCAAACGGTGTCGGTCTGGATACGCCTGCGGCGACGGCTCATGTTTTGCAGTTTTTGGAAGCGGCAGGTTATGCGGTGGACAATGCGCCGGTTGACGGCGCGGCATTGATGCAGCGAGTGATGGACGGACCGACAAACTGGCTTACCGACCGTGCAGAACGCGCCGGTGGCGTTACTTTGGCTCTTGAGACCTATCTGGCGCATTATTCCGTCCTTCCGCTTGCCGTGCGTGAGAATATCGAAGCCCGTTGGGGGGCTCCGGTGGATGATCCGTTTTTTGAACCGCAGCTGGATTCCGAAGAAACGGCGGGTGAGGAGCAAAGGGGTGGTTTCAAGCTTTCAATCCATCCGATGGGGCATGTTTTTGTCGGCCTGCAACCTGCCCGTGGTTACAATATCGACCCAAAGGAAACCTATCACGCGCCCGATCTTGTACCGCCGCACAACTACCTTGCGTTCTATTTTTGGCTGCGCCATGCGGCTGGTGTCGATGCAGTCGTGCATATGGGCAAGCATGGAAATCTGGAATGGTTGCCGGGGAAGGCTGTTGCCCTGTCGGACACGTGCTGGCCCGAGGTCACGCTGGGGCCGATGCCTCATGTCTATCCGTTTATCGTGAACGATCCGGGCGAAGGGACGCAGGCCAAGCGCCGTGCGCAAGCCGTGATCGTGGATCACCTGACGCCGCCGCTGACCCGTGCAGAAAACTATGGGCCTTTGCGTGATCTCGAGGCACTGGTTGATGAATATTACGAGGCTGCAGGTGTTGATCCGCGCCGGATAGCGCATCTTAGGCGCGAAATTCTGGAGCTGTGCGAGGTAACGGGATTGGGGTTGGATGCCGGGCTGAAAGGCGGTGATGACGATACAGATCTGGCAGCCCTTGATGCGTATCTTTGTGAACTCAAAGAGGCGCAAATCCGCGATGGGTTGCATGTGTTTGGCCAGTCTCCCGAAGGACGTCTGGAGCGTGATCTTACACAGGCACTGCTGCGTGTTCCGCGCGGTGACGGGGCCGGGCGGGATGCATCGCTGATGCGGGCGCTTGCGGATGATCTGGGTCTCGGGTTCGATCCGCTGGATGCGCCGATGGCTGCTGCGTGGGAGGGGCCGCGCCCCTCCGTGCTTCGAACCGTGTCGGAAGATACCTGGCGCAGCACAGGCGACACAATTGAGCGGCTGGAGCTCTTGGCGGCAGCGCTATTGGATACCGAAAGCCAAGGGCCGGGGATGTTGTCACAGGCGGTATTGGACCATGCACGCGACGTTGTCCGCCCGATTGTCGCAGACTGCGGGCCGGCAGAGGGCAAGGGGCTCCTCACCGCCCTGTCGGGGCGGTTCGTCGCCCCCGCGCCATCCGGCGCGCCGACCCGCGGGCGACTGGACGTCTTGCCCACAGGGCGCAACTTTTATTCCGTCGACAGCCGTGCCGTGCCGACCCCGACTGCTTGGGCATTGGGGTGGAAGTCGGCAAATTTGTTGATCGAGCGTCATTTGCAGGATCATGGCGACTGGCCGCGGACAATGCTGTTGACAGCTTGGGGGACAGCCAACATGCGCACCGGTGGTGACGATATTGCGCAATGTCTGGCGCTTATGGGTGTCAAGCCGCGGTGGGATGCGGCCAACCGACGTGTAACTGGGTTTGAAATCCTGCCGCAAGGGGTGCTGGGGCGTCCGCGTGTTGATGTCACTTTGAGGATTTCAGGCTTTTTCCGCGATGCTTTTCCACAGCTGATTTCGCTTGTGGACAATGCGGCGCGGGCGGTTATGGCGTTGGACGAACCTGCTGACCTCAACCCGGCTGCGGCGCGCGCGCGCGTTGAGGGGGCCGAGGGACAACACCGGGTCTTTGGCTCGAAACCGGGATCTTACGGGGCGGGACTTCAGGCGATGATGGACGAGCGGCTGTGGGCGAACACGGCCGATCTGGCCGATGCCTATCTGACGTGGTCAAGTTATGCTTACGGTCGCGCCGATCAGGGGACGCAGGCGCGGGACGCTTTTGAGACGCGGCTCAGCCAGACCGAAGCAATTGTCCAAAATCAGGATAATCGTGAGCATGACCTTTTGGACAGCGACGATTATTACCAGTTCGAGGGTGGGGCGTCGGCGGCGGTGCAGCATCTTCAGGGGGCTGCGCGCCCGATCTATCACAACGATCATTCCCGCCCCGAACGTCCTGTTATCCGGACACTGGAGGACGAAATCGGCCGGGTCGTGCGCTCGCGGGTGGTCAATCCGAAGTGGATCGCCGGGGTCAAGCGGCATGGCTATAAGGGGGCTTTTGAAATTGCGGCGACCGTGGATTACCTTTTTGCATTTGCGGCAACCACTGGTGCGGTGCGCAACCATCATTTCGATCTGGTCGAGGCCGCGTTTCTGGAGGATGACGACACGCGCAATTTCATTGCACAAAACAACCCTTCGGCGCTGCGCGAGATTGCCGAACGCCTTCAGGAGGCGATCGACCGCGGGCTTTGGGTGCCGCGCTCCAATTCAGCGCGCGAGCGGCTGGAGTCATTGACCGTCTGATCATGGAAGGGCGTATGAAGCTTGCGCAGCGACAGGCGGTTTGTCATCGTCGGACTGCGGCAGCAACCCTGGAGGGGTCCCTATGATCTTTGCGCTTTCTATCATTCTTGCATGTCAACTGGCCGGAGAGGGTATTTCGAGGGCTCTTGACCTGCCGCTTCCGGGGCCGGTGATCGGGATGCTGGTTGCGATTGTGATCTTTGCAGCGGTGCCCAAATTGTTCGAGGCCGCCCGGCCAACAGCAACCTATCTGTTGTCGCATCTATCGCTTTTGTTTGTCCCCGCGGGGGTTGGAATTGTCGGGCATCTTGATGTGCTTGGCAGCAACGGTCCGGCGATCCTATTGTCGCTGTTGATCAGCACGGCGCTTGCGATTACAGTTGGTGCGGTGACCTTTCGTCTGTTGTCGGGCAAAACCCAGCAAGAGGGGCCGTAGGCATGACGGAATTTACAGAGATCTGGACCTATCTTGCCGAAGGCCCGCTGTTATGGCTGACCCTGACGCTGGTCGCCTATGGGATCGGCGAGAAGGCGTTCCGCGCCTCGGGGCGGCGGCCTTATGTGAACCCTGTTCTGATTGCCGTGGTGGCGTTGGCGGTGGTTTTGTGGGGAACCGGAACAGAATATCACACCTATTTCGAGGGCGCACAGTTTGTGCACTTCATGCTTGGTCCGGCGACTGTGGCGCTTGCGGTGCCGCTTTATGCCAACCGTGCCTTGGTGTGGCGCAGTGCGCTGCCGATGCTGGGGGCGCTGGTTGCGGCCTCGGTTACGGCGATGGGGTCGGCGTTGGGAATCGCATGGGCCTTGGGAGTGCCCGCGGATATTCTGGCCTCACTGGCACCAAAGTCGGTGACGGCCCCCGTAGCGATTGGTATTTCCGAACAATTGGGCGGGTCGCCGACATTGACGGTTGTTCTGGTCATTCTGACCGGGCTTGTTGGTGCGATTATGGCCACCCCATTGCTCAATGCGCTGGGATGTAAGGACTTTCGCGCGCGGGGCTTTTCGGTAGGCGTGGCAGCACACGGGATCGGGACGGCCCGCGCCTTTCAGGTCAGCGACACGGCAGGGGCCTATGCCGGGATCGGCATGGCGATGAATGCAATCCTTACCGCGTTGTTCGCGCCGTGGATACTTGGTCTTTTTCTGTAGCGATCAGCAGTCAATGCGGGCAAAGACGATGGCAGGATCCCCCGTCAGCGTACCGCGGCGGATAGTGCACCCCGAGGCGCGTTCGATCGCGATACCGGCATGGGCGGCGACATCTGGAAACTTTTGACCAAAGCCAAAATTGCGGCGTTGCGCCTCGGCTCTGTCCCCCCGCAGGCGCACATCAAAGGTCATGGAGCCTACAACATGCCGTGACACGTCGGCACCGCGAAACGCCGGTGTTGCGGTGCCGCAGGCGGTCATCAGCAAGCTGGCGAGTAGAGGAAGGGTGAAAATGGCGCGGGTCATGAGGCCGACTTTGCGCAAAACAGGTTAATGAATAGCTAACAGTGTCAGCTGCTTTCCGCGGGCTCAGGAATACGATAAGCCTAGCAACAGCAAAAAGGGAGCACGCGCCATGACCGAAGATACAGATCGACACGCGATGAAGATGGTCAAAAAGAAAGCCGCACGCGATAAAATTATGGCGACAAAGACCGATCAAAAGGGTTTGGTGATCGTTCATACCGGCAAGGGTAAAGGTAAGTCGTCGGCGGCTTTCGGGATGATCTTCCGCTGTATCGCACATGATATGCAATGCGCCGTCGTACAGTTTATCAAAGGGGGGATGAGCACTGGCGAGCGGGATCTGATCCTTGCGAAGTTCAACGATATCTGTGCCTTCCACACGATGGGCGAGGGCTTTACGTGGGAAACGCAAGACAAGACCCGCGATATGGAAATGGCAGCGGCCGCATGGGAAAAAGCCAAGGAACTGATTCGCGATAAGGCCAATACAATGGTGCTTCTGGACGAGATCAATATCGCGCTGCGCTATGATTATCTGGATGTGAACGAAGTCGTGGCATTTTTGCAGGCTGAAAAACCGCCGATGACGCATGTTGTGCTTACCGGGCGCAATGCCAAGGCAGAGTTGATCGAGGTGGCTGATCTGGTGACGGAAATGGAACTGGTCAAGCACCCGTTCCGTGCGGGGATCAAGGCGCAGATTGGCGTAGAGTACTAAAAATGGCTGCATGGACCTTACGGCCATGACCCAGCAGGTTCTATCCGCAATCTGTGCGTTCGATGTTGATGCGGGTGGGACGGTGCACCGCGTGAGTGACCTGTGGCCAGCGACAGAGCCTTCAACTGCTGGTGGCTACCGGTGGCTGCACCTTGATATGAAGGACGCAGCCCTTGCGGCCTGGGGGCATGCGCATTTGCCAAAAGCCGTGTTCGATGCCTTGACCGAGCCGCAAACCCGCCCGCGCTGTGATGCCATGGAAGGCGGCATGATCCTGACGCTGCGGGGGGTGAATACCAACCCGGGCGCGAAGGCCGAGGATATGGTTTCGCTGCGGCTCTGGGTCAGGGAAGACCGCATCATCACCGTGCGGGCGCGCCGCTTGATGGCCGTTACGACACTGCGCCATCGAATGGAGGCAGGTCAGCCGCCCGCGACGCCGATCGTGCTTTTGTGCGATCTGGTGAGGGATTTGACGGACAGGATCGAAACTGTGTCGCTCGATCTCGAGGAGCAGGTGGACATGGCCGAGGATGCCCTGTTTTCGGATGGTTCCGACAGGGAAACCGTGGACGACAAATCGCGAGCGAACGTCAGGCAGCGGATCATCAAACTACGCCGCTTTGTCGGGCCACAACGAGAGGCGCTGGCGCGGATTGCCGCGTTTGATGCGCCTTTCGTCGATGCGCGCACGCGGATGTTGCTGCGTGAAACGACCAACCGTGCGACCCGTACAGTCGAGGAACTGGACGCCAACAGGGATCGGCTTGCTGTTGTGCAAGAGCATCGGGATGCGCAAACGGCGATGCTTTTGGGGCGTAACAGTTACGTTTTGTCGATTGTGGCTGCGATCTTTCTTCCGCTCGGGTTTCTGACGGGGCTGTTCGGTGTTAATCTAGCCGGGATGCCCGGGGCCCAAAGTGTTTGGGCATTCGGGGCTCTGTGTGGCGGGTCGGTGGCGGTGGGCATTGTCCTGTTTGTGGTGTTCCGCTGGACAAAATGGTTGTGAGCCTGAAAGGGAAAGATATGGCACAAAAGCGATTGCTGACGGAATTCGGGATGGGAACGTCGCTGCGGCGGCAGGATTATACCCAAGCGGCACGCCGCGCGGTCGAGGATGCTTTGTGGCACAATTCCATCAATCTGGCAGAGTTGTTCGGGTTTCCCAAAGAGGCGATGCAGATCACTCTCGAGATAGGTGTGCAGCAGCCCGGAGCAGTCGATGTCAAGGTGCTTGCGGCGGTGTTTCCCTATGGCCAAGTAACTGTAACCGTTGTGGAGGGCGGGCTGGATGTGCCGCGTACGGATGGTGGCAAGCCGACCGTCATTGCAAATGCGGCTATCTCGGTGTCTTTCGAAATGGAGCCTGTGACATGACCGAGCAAAGGATCATCATCGAGATGGGCAGCGGCAATGACTTGCATGGCAAGGATTACACCAAGGCCGCCGCCCGCGCGATCGAGGATGCCATCCGGCATTCGTCCTTGCCGTTGTTCGGTGCGCTTGGGCTGTCGCATGACGCGATGCGTGTGCAGGTCACGGTGGGGGTGCAGGCCCCGGAACTGGTGGATGTCGCGCGCTTGACCAAAGGTCTGCCAAGGGGGCGGGCCGAGGTTCGCGCGGTCAAAGGCGGCCTTGATGTAACCAACCCCGACACCGGTGATGTAACTGTGATCGCCTCTGCGGCTATAGAGGCGTTTTTGCCAGTAATGACAGGTAAATACCGGCTGAAGTGACGTGGCATAGTTTGGCGGTTGGCGGAGCTGAAGAGGGCGCGCGCCAACGGGCGCAAGGGCTGCACCGGCAGGCTTGCGCGCGCTTGCAGGCGGTCGGAGGCGCTGTGAGGTTGCAGGTCACAGACCCTATGTCGGCCTGTGATCCTTTTGTGGCATTTACGGGCGGCGCGGTTCAGGTTTGAGTGTTGCCGGCTTGCGCCTTTTGCCCGGCGGCACGTGTTTGTGACAATGTCATCCCGGTTGACAGGGCCTCGGGGTCTACGTCCAGTTCGATGACAGACATCTTGCCCGACGCGGTGGCCCGCGCGAAGGCGGCGGCAAAGTCCTGCGTGCGGGACACCCGTTCGCCATGCCCGCCATAGGCCTGCACGAGGGCGGCAAAATCCGGATTGAACAATTCTGTCCCGCTGACCCGGCCGGGATAGGTCTTTTCCTGATGCATCCGTATTGTGCCATAGCGGCCGTTGTTCACAACGATCACCACCGGTTTGGCGCCGTATTGTGCCGCGGTCGACATCTCGTTCAGGGTCATCTGGAAACATCCGTCACCGGCAAGACAGACCACGGTGCGTGCCGGGTATTCGATTGCAGCCGAGATGGCAGCCGGAAAGCCATAACCCATCGACCCTGAGGTGGGGGCAAGTTGGGTGCGGAACCCTTTGTAGCGGAAATAGCGGTGCAGGAAGGCGGCATAGTTGCCCGCCCCGTTTGTCACGATCGCATCAACAGGCAAAGTGTCGGAGAGCCAGCTGATGATGTTTTCAAGCTTCAGGTCTCCTGGCGTTTCCCTTGGTACCTGCCATGCGTCGTAATTCGTGCGCAAGCGGCTGCGCCACGTGGCCCGACAGGGCGCGGCGATCTTGTTCAACGCGGCGAGTGCGTCGGGGGCTGTTGCGACAGCGCACAGGTCGGGGGCGTAAACCCGGCCCAACTCGGCGGCATCGGCATGGATGTGGAGCAGCAGTTTGCCGTGATCGTGCGGGTCGAGCAGGGTGTAGCCGTCGGTGAGTGTGTCGCCCAGCCGTGTGCCGATGGCCAGCACGCAGTCGGCCTCCTTGAGGGCAGCACCCAACGCAGGGTTCATGCCGACGCCCAAGTCACCCACATAGGCGGGATTGGCGTTGTCCAGCAGGTCCTGTCGCCGGAACGGGACAGCAACGGGCAGACCGGTCGTGGCGGCAAAAGCAGCCAGAGAGGCTTGGGCCTGTGGCGACCAATGCGGCCCGCCGACGATGACCAGCGGGCGTTCGGCTTTACTGATGTGTTCCATTGCTGCGGCGGCAAAATGGCTCAGGTCCGGCACCATCGGGGCCGGGCGCGCGGGGCGGTCGGGCACATCTGCAAACGCCGACAGCATGTCTTCGGGGAGCGACAGCACAACGGGTCCGGGGCGTCCCGATTGCGCCATGCGAAAGGCCCGGTCGATATATTCAGGTAGCCGCGCGGTGTCATCCACCTCTGCCACCCATTTGACCAACGGCCCGAAAAAGGCGCGGTAATCGACCTCCTGAAAGGCGTCGCGGTCGCGGTGCGCACGAGCGATTTGCCCGATAAAGACGACCATCGGGGTGCTGTCCTGTCGGGCAATATGCAGGCCGGCACTTGCGTTGGTGGCGCCCGGGCCGCGGGTGACAAACAAAACGCCGGGCGTGCCGGTCATTTTGCCAAAGGCCTCGGCCATCATGGCGGCGCCGCCCTCTTGACGACACACGATATTCTCGATGCCACTCTCGTAAAGCCCGTCGAGGGCTGCGAGGAAACTCTCGCCGGGAACCGAGAAGACCCGCCGTACTCCGCGCAGTTTGAGTTGATCTGCCAGAATTTGTCCGCCGTGTCGTTGCATCCGTTGCCCTTTACAAGTGATCATGGCAATTATCGCGCACGCACGCCCCAAGAGCAAGCAACGTTGCAGTGCGTGTCCGGTGCGCTACATCCACGTGAGAATTCAAAAGGAGAATAAGATGGCAGTGCAACTGGTTGGCATATGCGGGTCTTTGCGGGCGGGGTCGTTCAATCGCAAGCTGATGCTTGAGGCTGCGCGAATGTACGGCGCGGACAGCTTTGTGGATGCTGACCTCAGGGTGCCGCTATACGACGGTGATCTTGAGCAAGCGCAGGGGATACCGGCGTCGGTGCAATTGCTTGCCGACCAGATCGCAGGTGCCGACGCTGTGCTGGTGGTGTCGCCCGAATATAACCAGTCGTTGTCGGGGGTTCTCAAGAATGCGCTTGACTGGGTCAGCCGCACCGAGGGCAGCCCGTGGCTGGACAAGCCTGTTGCGCTGTTGAATGCGGCGGCGGGTCGTGCAGGCGGGGCACGAGCGAATTACGCATTGCGTCTAGCGTTGGCGCCGTTTCGGGCGCGCATTATCGCCGGCCCCGAAATACTGGTCGCTGGGGCGCAGCGGGAGTTCGATGACGCGGGCCAACTGACGAGCGACTTTTACCAACAGAACCTGAGCGCGCTTATGGCGCAACTCAAGCAGGCGACACAGAGTTAGAAATCTCGATCAGGTTGCCGTCAGGGTCACGAACATAAATCGACGTGATCGGCCCGCGCGCCCCGGTGCGCGGGATCGGGCCACGCTCTATTGTGATGTCGTGTGCCGCCAGATGCGTTTGCCAGACGGGCAGTGGTGTCTGGCTCAGGAAACACAGATCGGCCGATCCGGGCGTGGCAAACCGCGCCCGGGGAGAAAAGGGCGCGCGGGCCTCGTGCAGGTTGATCTTTTGCTCCCCAAAGCACAGCGCGTGACGAACGGGGCTGTCTTCTGGCTGAAAGCTTGTTTTGGTCATGCCAAGGATATCGATGTAGAACACGAGCGTCTTTTCGATGTCCTGAACGGTTAGGACAAGGTGATCGAGACTGGTCAGGGTGGGGGGCATCGGGGGGCTCTTTGCTGGGGTGGTGGTCAAAATGGTTTGCGTGACGCATCGTCTGCTACACCTTTCTAAAAGGGTGTTTTGAACGTCAGCGACCCCCACAGGCTGTGCCAGACCGGGCCGGCGGCAATATCCTCGTTGCCCGTAAGCCGCATCACAACTGAATCGACGAGGTATTCATGATCGGCCTTCACGGGAAGCACGGCGCGGCCTGTGGCATCTGTGCGGTGCCGTGTGATCACAACCTCGCCCTCTGGGGACTTTTCGAACAGCTCGACCTGTTCGTTGGCGCGCGGCGCATTGTCATAGATCACATCGACAACCATGCCGCCTGACAAATCATCGGTATAGGGGTTGGTGACGGCAACAATCTCGATCTCCATGCCCGAAAAGCTGTCGGTGCCCGCGCCGTCCCCGACCGCCACAAGGCTTTTGGCATGGCGGCGGTAACTCTCTTTGAAGCCGGTTTCGGGCCAGCCGTGCGCGCGATGTTCATCAAGCGCCCACGTGAAATCCTTGTGTTCGGTAAAGGCCACGAACTTGTCCCATTCGCGATAGGTCAGTTCGCTATCGACGGTTTGGTGAACGACAACGACCAGACCGTTATCGACAGGTGCCTCAAGGTTCAGCGCAGGGCGATCGCCCATGCGGGCCGGAACCGGCCGGGTACCTTGTGCGGTGACATAATCGAAACGCTCTGACTGGAAATCAAGAAAGCTGAAGCCCGACCCTTTCATATTTTGTCCCACCCGGAACTCGGCCCTTATGGACGTACCGGGGTCAACGACATATGTCTCGGGTGAGATCCAGAATTCGTGGGACATTGCGGGAAAGGCAATTCCCGCAACAAAAAGAACAGTTGGGAGCAAGCGGCGCATGATGAATGGTTTCCTGTTGGTTGGCTCTAAGCTGACGAGGTTGGTGGTTGTGTCAAGCATGATCGTCCTGTGGGCCCTCACTGTTGCGTCAGCGC
>JBLIFE010000051.1:0-10326 GCA_047633515.1 Paracoccaceae bacterium
ATGCCGGCCCCTTGGATGTGGCGGTGGCTCGCTCTTTGGAGGCCGGTGTGGTCTCGAAAAACTTGCCCGGACTAGGTAACATTTCGGCATCAAGTTCTAATCAGCTTGATGAGATACCGATTGCAGTTCTGAAAATGACCCGCAAGGGCGCACTTATATCTTCCAACCGGCGGGCGCGTGACTTGCTCGGAGTGGATGCGGTGCCCGGCGTGTCTTTGGCTCAGTTGGTTGAAGGCCTAGGGCGTTCGGTGCGCGATTGGTTGGAGGATGTTGCCGCTGGACGGACATCGAAAAAGCCTGAGGTCGTGCGGGCAAAGATGTCTGATCAGGATGTCTTTTTGCAAATAACGCTCAACGCGGTCGAGCAGGGGGGGGAAACAGTGTTAGTTGCTGTTTTGGCCGATGCTACCGAACTAAAAACTCTTGAGGCACAGTTTGTTCAAAGCCAAAAAATGCAAGCCATCGGGCAGTTGGCGGGCGGGGTTGCGCATGATTTCAATAACCTGCTGACGGCGATCACGGGCCATTGCGACCTTCTGCTTTTGCGCCATGATCAGGGTGATCCGGATTACGGCGATCTTGTGCAGATCAACCAGAATGCCAACCGTGCCGCAAGCCTAGTAGGGCAGTTGCTTGCGTTCTCCCGCAAGCAGAATTTGCAGCCTCAGGTGCTTGATTTACGTGACACGCTGGGAGATCTCACGCATCTGCTGAACCGATTGGTAGGAGAGCGCATTACCCTTTCATTGTCGCATGATGCCGCATTGGAGCATATGCGGGCGGACAAGCGGCAGCTTGAACAGGTTCTTATGAACCTTGTGGTTAACGCACGCGATGCGATGCCCGAGGGGGGGGAAATCCGCATTTCCACCGAAATGTTCGACTGTTTAGCGCCTGTAATCCGCGACCGCGTGATTGTGCCGAAGGGGCGATATGTCGTTGTGAAGGTTAGTGATGACGGCGTCGGCATTCCTCCCGACAAGCTCCAGAAGATATTTGAACCTTTCTTCACAACCAAGCGGACCGGAGAAGGAACAGGCCTTGGGCTGTCTACAGCCTATGGGATCGTGAAGCAGAGTGGAGGCTATATTTTCGTCGACAGTGCCGTCGGAACGGGAACAACCTTCTCGCTTATTTTCCCGGTGTTTTCTTCCCCTGTTTCAGATGTGGTCCCGGTCAAAGTTGTTAAACAGGCGGCCATACTCGAGCAGGGGGAGGGGGTTGTGCTTCTTGTCGAGGACGAGGCACCCGTGCGTGCCTTTGCATCGCGTGCCTTGCGCCTCAGAGGCTACACGGTGATTGAAGCGGAGAATGCGGAAGATGCGCTGAAAACTCTTGAAGACGTCGATCTCAAGATTGACGTGTTTGTTACCGATGTGATTATGCCCGGTATGGACGGGCCGAGCTGGGTACGACTTGCGTTGAAATCCCGCCCCTTGGTCAAGGTTGTGTTTGTGTCAGGTTATGCTGAGGAATCTTTTGCGGATGAACAGGCCGCTATCCCGAACTCTGTTTTCTTGCCAAAGCCGTTTTCTCTTAATGAACTTACCACGGTTGTTCATGGTCAGATCCACTGACGGGTCCCTTCTAAGACATGTACGGCGCTTGACTGCCTCAGCGAAGGCAAACCTTAACCGAATATTTATATCTTACCGTTAAATTTTGAATCGAATTTTCTTGCTTTTATGGCGATCTCTATGGCAAGAGTGGAACAAATACGGAACAAATACACCCATTGCCGCGTCCTGCGGCCTGTGGAATAAGGACCAAACGACATGGCGGACCTTTTGACAATGGCAGACAAACGCGCAACCGATAAACAAAAGGCGCTCGAGAGCGCTCTGGCTCAGATCGAACGTCAGTTCGGCAAGGGTTCTATCATGAAACTGGGGGGCGATAATCCCATTCCAGAGATCGAGTCGACCTCTACGGGCTCGCTTGGGTTGGATATCGCACTTGGTATCGGTGGATTGCCCAAGGGACGAATCATCGAAATTTATGGGCCAGAAAGTTCTGGTAAAACGACCCTAACGCTTCACTGTATCGCGGAAGAGCAAAAGACGGGTGGTGTTTGTGCTTTTGTGGATGCGGAGCATGCGTTGGATCCACTTTACGCCCGTAAACTTGGCGTCAACCTTGATGAGCTGCTGATATCACAACCCGACACAGGTGAGCAGGCTTTGGAAATCGTCGATACTTTGGTGCGCTCTGGTGCCGTCAGTATGGTTGTGATCGACTCGGTTGCGGCGCTGACCCCTAAATCCGAACTTGAAGGGGATATGGGCGACAGCTCGGTCGGTGTTCATGCCCGTTTGATGAGTCAGGCGATGCGCAAGTTGACCGGCTCTATTTCGCGGTCAAAATGTATGGTGGTGTTCATTAACCAGATCAGAATGAAGATTGGCGTGATGTTTGGCTCGCCCGAGACAACGACTGGTGGCAATGCCTTGAAATTCTACTCTTCGGTGCGTCTTGATATTCGCAGAATTGGGGCCCTGAAGGATCGTGATGAAGTTGTCGGGAATGCAACGCGTGTAAAGGTCGTGAAAAACAAGGTGGCGCCGCCGTTCAAGCAAGTCGAGTTCGACATCATGTATGGCGAGGGTATTTCGAAAAACGGAGAGTTGCTTGACCTTGGCGTAAAGGCTGGCGTTGTTGACAAGTCTGGTGCGTGGTATTCCTACGGCGATGAGCGTATTGGTCAGGGCCGCGAAAATGCAAAGAATTTCCTGAAGGAAAACGTGCGCATGGCCAATGAGATCGAAGACAAGATCAGAGCGGCGCACGGGCTTGAATTCGGTCGTCCAAAGGGTGCGAAAGACAGTACAGACGATATCCTCGAAGTTTGAGGGTTGCATCGCTCCAGAGTGAATAGTCAAAGGGTCGGGAAACCGGCCCTTATTGCCTTTCGATTCTGACGATGCCTTGTCAAACTCAAACCTAGCTACTCAATCGCAATGCACCTGTGGACAGGCCTTTGTTGCGCAGGTACACCTGCGCGGCAACGTCTTTGCGAAAGAGAACCCATGGCCAGCATCAACGATATCCGTTCGACCTTTCTTGATTATTTTCGCCAACATGGCCACTCGGTTGTGGACAGCTCTCCGCTTGTGCCTCGGAACGACCCGACGCTGATGTTTGCCAATTCCGGAATGGTGCAGTTCAAAAACCTCTTCACCGGGCTTGAGACGCGGGACTACACCCGTGCGACGAGTTCGCAAAAATGCGTACGCGCAGGCGGCAAGCACAATGATCTTGATAATGTGGGCTATACCGCACGGCACCACACTTTCTTTGAAATGCTCGGCAACTTTTCCTTTGGAGATTATTTCAAGAACGAGGCCATTCCCTTTGCCTGGGACATGTTGACCAAAGAACTCGGGATCAACAAAGACAAGCTCCTGGTGACTGTGTATCACACGGATGACGAGGCGGCGGACATCTGGAAAAAGGTTGCGGGTCTACCGGACGAGCGGATCATTCGCATCGCGACAGACGACAATTTCTGGATGATGGGGCCGACGGGGCCGTGTGGTCCATCGTCCGAGATTTTTTATGATCACGGTGATCACATCTGGGGGGGGCCTCCGGGCAGCCCGCAAGAGGACGGTGACCGCTTTGTAGAGATCTGGAACCTCGTCTTCATGCAATACGAGCAATTCGAGGACGGGACCCGGCGCGATCTACCCAATCAATCCATTGACACCGGAATGGGGCTGGAGCGTGTTGCCGCCCTTTTGCAGGGCACAAATGACAATTACGCCACTGATCTGATGCGTTCCCTGATCGAAGCGTCGGCACATCTGACCAGTGTGGCGCCCGATGCCGAGGGTAAAGCGGTGCACCACCGTGTGATTGCCGACCACCTTCGTTCCACGTCTTTCCTGATTGCCGAAGGAGTGATGCCGTCCAACGAGGGGCGTGGCTATGTTTTGCGCCGCATCATGCGCCGCGCCATGCGCCATGCGCATCAACTGGGTGCGCAGGATCCGCTGATGCACCGTTTGGTGCCCTCGCTGGTGCAGCAAATGGGGGCTGCCTATCCGGAACTCGGGCGTGCGCAATCCCTGATAGAAGAGACATTGCGCAGCGAAGAGACACGCTTTCGGCAGACACTGGACCGTGGCTTGCGGCTTCTGGATGATGAATTGGACCGCCTTCCCGAAGGTGGCAATCTGCCCGGTGAAACGGCCTTTAAACTTTATGATACTTTTGGGTTTCCACTTGATCTCACGCAGGACGCCCTGCGTGAGAAGGGTCGTAGTGTTGACGTGGGCGGGTTTGATGCGTCGATGGCCGAGCAAAAGGCCAAGGCACGCGCGGCGTGGTCCGGCTCGGGTGAGGCGACAGATGCCGCGATCTGGTTCGATCTGGCCGACAAATGCGGCGTGACAGAGTTTCTTGGCTATGACACCGACCGCGCAGAGGGCCAGATACTGGCTCTTGTTGCCAAAGGTGCTGCTGTTGCAAAGGTATCGGTTGGCGAGACAGTACAGGTTATTCTGAACCAGACGCCGTTTTACGCCGAAAGTGGCGGACAGGTCGGAGACAAAGGGGTTTTGCGCACAGATACCGGCAAAGCAACCATCACGGATACCAAAAAAACCAACGGTCTGTTTTTGCATTTTGCCGAGGTGACCGAAGGCACGGTTACTGTGGACAGCGGGGCCGAGTTGACGGTTGACCCTGACAGACGCTCGGCAATCCGTGCAAACCATTCCGCGACGCACCTGCTTCACGAAGCGCTGCGCGAGCGCCTTGGGACGCATGTCGCCCAGCGGGGGTCGCTGAACGCCCAAGACCGGCTTCGGTTCGATTTCTCCCACACAGCTGCGCTGAGTGCCGAAGATATTGCCAAGGTCGAGGCGGATGTGAACATGTTTATCCGGCAGAATACACTGGTTGAAACGCGAATCATGACGCCCGACGATGCCCGCGCCATCGGCGCGCAGGCGCTCTTTGGAGAAAAATACGGCGATGAGGTGCGTGTGGTCTCGATGGGGCGGGCGCAAACTGGAAAAGGTGTTGATGGCGAGACATATTCGCTTGAGCTTTGTGGTGGCACGCATGTGCGCCAGACGGGTGACATCGGCTTGTTTGTCAGTCTTGGTGATAGCGCGTCATCATCGGGTGTGCGGCGCTTCGAGGCGCTCACCGGAGAGGCCGCGCGCCAGTATCTGAACGGACAGGACCAAAAGCTGGCGCAGATCGCAAGCGCCGTAAAGGCACCGGTCGGGGATGTGGTCGAGCGGGTCAAGACCTTGTTGGAAGACCGCAAGTCGATGCAGGCAGAGCTGGCTCAACTGCGCCGTGACCTTGCCATGGCAGGATCGGGGCAGGCCGCACCGGAGGCGCGTGTTGTCAACGGTATCAAGCTGCTTGCGCAGGTTGTCACCGGTGTGACGGGCAAAGACCTGCCCGGATTGATCGATGCACACAAGGGCATGATCGGCTCCGGTGCCGTGGTGCTTATTGCGGAGGCCGACGGCAAGGCCGCGGTGGCCGCTGGAGTGACTGATGATCTGACCTCGCGGGTGTCGGCTGTCGATCTGGTGCGTGCGGCTGTTGCACAGTTGGGTGGCAAGGGCGGCGGCGGCAGACCGGATATGGCGCAGGGCGGCGGCAAGGATGCCGCACACGCCGAGGCCGCATTCAAGGCTATTGAAGTTCATTTGGAGGGATTGTCATGAAGGGTGCATATTGGATCGCTAATGTCCGTGTGACGAACGAAGAGGCTTATGGGCGCTATGCCGCAATCGCGACTAAGGCAATTGCCGCGCATGGCGGCAAGTTCCTCGTACGCGGCGGGGCCTATGTGCAGTTGGAGGGGCGTGATCGCCCTCGCAATGTCGTGGCCTATTTTCCGTCCCTTGAGGCGGCTGGGACATGCTACCGCTCGGCGCAGTACCAAGAGGCGCTTGGTCATGCGCAGGGCGCTTCCGAGCGCGATCTGGTTATCGTCGAAGAAGCTTGATTTCTCTGGCCGAGCTTACCTCCCGTGTGGCCTGTGCCGGGCGGGTGGACAGCATGTGGATCAGGCCTGCCCGTCTCTTACCGCCCCTAAGGGTGGGATCATGTTCTGCTGGGTTTCGCCGGATTGGAGGGGGACCACGCGCGGCGTGGAAAGCGCGCGGTAACTCTTATCCAGCTTGAGCATTTGCCGGTGATAGCAGCCCTTGCAGGACGAGACGCGGTTACCCCCGAGATGTTGCGCAGAAATATTGTGGTTGCCGGTCTTAATCTGTCTGCATGGCGCGGAAAAACCCTACAGGTCGGTGCGGCGCAGATCGTGATTACCGGTCCGTGTGCGCCCTGTTCGCGGATGGAGCACGCGTTGGGACACGGTGCTTATAACGCGATGCGCGGGCATGGTGGATGGTGCGCCGAGGTTTTACTTGAAGGAACTGTCGGGCGCTTTGACGTCGTGGCACCGGTAGTGGGCTAGCAGCGACACACAGCATCCCGAAACTCAAAACGCGGGCCAAGGAAAAACCTTGGCCCGCGTTTTTTGTTTTATGTTGGCAGATGGCCAGAGGCCGCCTGCGATTAATCCATCGCTTTGAAGTTGAACTCGCCACCTTCTTTGATGCCCGAGGGCCAGCGTGCCGTCACGGTTTTTGTCCGCGTATAGAATTTGAACGCGTCGGGGCCATGTTGGTTCAAGTCGCCAAACATAGATTTCTTCCAGCCGCCAAATGTGTGATAGGCCAGCGGAACAGGGATTGGCACGTTGATGCCGACCATGCCGACGTTGATCCGGTTGGCAAAGTCGCGCGCTGCATCACCGTCGCGGGTAAAGATTGCGGTGCCGTTACCATATTCGTGATCCATGGCAAGCGCGATCGCTTCTTCGTAGCTTTGGGCGCGAACAGTTGACAGGACAGGCCCGAAAATCTCGTACTTGTAGATGTCCATGTCTTTTGTGACGTGGTCAAACAGATGCGGACCCACGAAGTATCCGTTCTCGTAGCCCTGCAAATTAAAGCCACGGCCATCGACAACAAGCTTTGCGCCCTGATCGATACCGGTTTCGACCAGACGCTCGATGTTCGCTTTGGCTGCTGCGGAAACGACAGGGCCGTAATCCACGTCGTTACCAGCCGTATACGGCCCGACTTTCAGCGCCTCGATGCGTGGCACCAGCTTTTCGATCAACCGGTCAGCGGTATCATCGCCCACAGGAACGGCTACCGAAATCGCCATGCAGCGTTCGCCTGCAGCACCGTAACCGGCCCCGATCAGCGCGTCTGCGGCTTTGTCCATGTCAGCGTCGGGCATGATGATCATGTGGTTTTTGGCACCACCAAAACACTGAACACGCTTTCCGTTTGCGCAGCCGCGGCTGTAGATATACTCGGCAATCGGCGTCGATCCGACAAAACCGATGGATTGCACGATGTCGTTGTCAAGCAGCGCGTCAACGGCCTCTTTGTCCCCGTTTACGACCTGAATGATGCCCTTGGGCAACCCGGCCTCTTCTAGCAACTCCGCCAGCATCAGCGGCACGGATGGATCACGCTCTGACGGTTTCAGGATGAAGGCGTTACCACACGCGATGGCGGGGGCGAACATCCACATCGGGATCATGGCGGGGAAGTTGAAGGGCGTGATGCCCGCAGTGACACCAAGGGCTTGGCGCATGGAATAGATGTCGATGCCGGGGCCTGCGCTGTCGGTATAGTCACCTTTGAGTAATTCGGGCGCACCGATGCAATACTCGACAACCTCAAGGCCACGCTGTACGTCACCGGCGGCGTCTGGCAGGGTCTTGCCGTGCTCGCGGCTCAGGGCCTCGGCGAGTTTGTCCATGTCGCGGTTCAAAAGGGCCACGAACTTCATCATGACGCGGGCGCGTCGTTGCGGGTTCACAGCAGCCCAAGCCGGTTGGGCCGCAGCAGCAATTGCAACCGCGGCATCGACTTCGGCCTTGGAGGCGAGTGGCACCTGATACTGGACCTCACCGGTGGCGGGGTTGTAAACGTCGCCCATGCGGCCCGACGCGCCAGCGATATGTTCACCGTTCACATAATGCGTAAGATTTGTCATCTGATCCTCCAGTTTCGTTGAGACGTCTATACTCTTGCAAATTTACCATGAATAGGGGCAGTATTTCAAAAAGGTTTTGCGTTTTTGTCGGTACGGAGCGATTTATGAATTGGGATGACCTTAAAATTTTCCTTGCGGTGGCCCGCGCCGAAAGTTTGTCAGGCGCAGCAAAGCATTTGCAGCTTGATCCGGCAACAATCAGCCGTCGCATCGCCAGACTTGAAGCAGCACTTGAGACGGCGCTGTTTCTGAAATCGCCTCAGGGCTATATTCTGACCACTCAAGGGGCACGGATATTGTCGGAGGCAGAGCGCGCCGAGGCCGCTATTGCGATGCTCCACCGTGAGGCCCAAGACACCGACGACGCGTTGACGGGGCAGATCCGTATCGGCGCACCCGACGGGGTTGCCAGTTTTTTGTTGCCGCAGGTCTGTGCCGAAATTGCCCGCGCCAATCCCAACCTTGAAATTCAGGTTGTCGCGCTTCCGCGTGTGTTTAACCTTTCAAAGCGTGAGGCGGATATGGCCATAACGGTCAGCCCGCCTGAAACCGGTCGGCTTACGGTACGCAAAATTGCCGATTACCGACTGCACCTGATGGCCGCACGAGGCTATCTTTCGGCACATCCGCCCATAGTCACGCGGGCAGATCTGGCCGCGCATCCGGTCACCGGATATATTGCAGATATGATTTTCGACCCCGAGCTGGATTACCTCGGGGGTCTTGATCTTGGGCAGGTTGGGTTGTCGTCCAATTCGGTGGTGGTCCAGCTTCAGATGCTGCGAAACGGGGGGGGCATCGGAATTGTTCACGATTTTGCACGCTCTTTTGCGCCCGAACTAGAGCTGGTTCTGCCGGATCAGATTGCACTCAAACGGGCGTTTTACATGATCCGTCACGCCGACGAGCGGGGCAACGAACGGCTCAACCGCTTTGCGCGATTGCTGGGGCGCGGTGTGCGGCACGAACTCCACAGGCTTGAGGATGACTTGACAGAACCGCGCCTGACACCCCAGCATGGAGAAGCAGAGTAAACCAAGGAGGGAATTTTCATGCTGGTGACGCAAATACTTGGATCGAAGGCCGGTAAATCCGTGGTTTCAATAAAGCCTGAGGCGTCAATTTCCGAGGCGGCAAAGATGCTTTCTGAGCATCGGATAGGATCTTTGGTGGTGTCGTCCGACGGTGTAAAGCCTGTTGGCATCCTGTCCGAGCGCGATATCGTGCGTGAACTGGGAAAGCACGGGGTGAAATGTATGGAAGATACTGTCGCGGCCATGATGACAACCGAGCTTAAAACCTGTGTGCGCAGCGATACCGCAGACAGTGTTCTGGCAATGATGACAGAGGGGCGTTTTCGTCACATGCCGGTCGTCGAGAACGAGGCAATGATCGGTTTGATCTCGCTTGGTGATGTGGTCAAGGCGCGGTTGTCGGAGGTTTCGATGGAAAAGGATGCACTTGAGAATATGATCATGGGGCATTGAGGCGGAAGTCTTCGAAGGCCCTTGCCCCTGATCCGCGGTCAGGGGCATAAAGCGTTGCCGGTGTGCGACACTGGTGCGGCAAAATCGTCTTATACCTCTTGAGCTTGGGGGCCACATGTCGTGGTGTTGGCACAAACAAGGGAATGCTGTGATGCGCGTTGGTCTATACCCCGGAACGTTCGATCCTCTCACGATGGGACATCTTGATATCATCCGCCGTGCAGCCATCCTGGTTGACCGGCTTGTGATCGGGGTGGCTATAAACCGCGACAAGGGGCCTTTGTTCAGTCTTGAGGACAGGGTCGCGATGGTCGAGGCCGAGACCGCAGGGTTGAGCCTCAGGACAGGCTGCAAGATCGTCGTACATCCCTTTGAAAACCTGCTGATTGATTGTGCCCACGATGTGGGAGCTTCGGTTATCATTCGCGGTCTGCGTGCGGTGGCTGATTTCGAATACGAATATCAAATGGTAGGCATGAACAGGCAGTTGGATGATTCCGTTGAGACGGTTTTTTTAATGGCTGAAGCCCAGCATCAGGCAATTGCTTCCAAGCTGGTCAAGGAAATTGCGCGGCTGGGCGGGGATATCTCAAAGTTTGTGACAGCCGATGTCGCCACTGCCCTGAACGCAAAATTTCCGCCAAAACGGTAGGGACACTGCATGTTGCACAGGTGCGTGTGCTATCGCGTCAACCGTAACCGCGCCATTGGCACCGCCTGCCTGAGCTTTAGGCTTTGATCTAAGAGACGTGTTTAATGACGTCTTTAGCGACGTGTCTTATGCGGGGTCAGC
>JBLIFE010000052.1:0-10239 GCA_047633515.1 Paracoccaceae bacterium
TACAGTTTTGACGCGGATTACGGCGGCACCAACGGCATTATTGCCGACCTGTACAACGGGGTGGTCAACGACGGCTGGGGGGATCTGGACACTGTCAGCGACATCGACGAGGTGGTTGGTTCGCAACAGGATGATTACTTCTATGCAAGTTCCGGGGACGTTGCGTTCTATGGTCTTGATGGCAATGACACATTCTACGGAGACACGGGCAGCAGCGATGTTTATGGCGGCGAGGATATCGACCTGTTCTCGTTCGAGTATGGCACTATGGGTGTGAAGATTCAGGTTGGTCGGGGTGTGGCCAAATCTGATATCGATCGTGACACGTTCGACAGTATCGAGGCGTTCATCGGAACCGATTTCGACGATGTCTTTGCGGGCACGAACCTTGATGATATCTTTTATGGTCTGGACGGTGCAGATATCATTCGGGTCAAGGGAGGTACCAACTTTGTAAGTGCGGGTAATGGCGACGACAGAATTTACTCTGATGGCGGTCAGGACGAGATCTATGGCGGCAATGGAAATGATTTGATTAAAAGCGGCGGGGGTATCGACACCATCTATGCCGGGGCCGACGATGACATCGTGCGTGCCGGTGGTGGCGATGACATTGTTTATGGCGAAACGGGCGAGGACACGCTGTTTGGTAACGGTGGCAAGGATTATATCGACGGTGGCGATCAGAACGACCGGATCGAAGGCGGAAGCGGTGCTGACACGCTGATCGGCGGTGCCGGTGACGACGTTCTCAAAGGCGACAGCGACGGTGATATCCTGTTTGGTGGTATGGGTGACGACCGGCTTTATGGCGGGACCGAACGGGATACCTTCCAGTTCAAGGATCTGGCGACCATGGGCAACGACAAGATCAAGGATTGGGAAGACGGCCTTGATACGATCGACTTCTTTGATCAAATTGCCGACTTCGACGCCGCCTATGCGATTGCCGAAAACCAGGGCGACTTTCATATGAAATTCGACTTTGGCGGGGGCAATCTGCTGTTGGTCGAAAACTTCCGCAAAGAGGACTTTGACGCGAGCGATGTGGCATTCAGCGAAGTCGTCAGCCTCTAGAACGGTGATTGAATAATGCATATTCGGGGCGCTCTTTTTAAGGAGCGCCCCGTTCGTTTCTTGCACGGTGGTGCAATTTGCTCCTAGAGCGATTTCAGAATCTGTCGGCTGTCTGAACAGTCTTTTTCCATCTGGACCAAAAGACCGTCGAGGCTGTCGAATTTCATCTCGGGCCGTAAAAAATCGATCAGGGCCACAGAGATCGGGGTGCCGTAAAGGTCACCCTTGAAATCGAACAGAAATGTTTCGAGGTTGGGCTGATTTTCACCGAACATCGGGCGCACACCCAAAGATGCGGCACCGTTGTATTGCCCCGCATGGGGCCCTGCCAGCACATCGACCGTTACAGCATAAACACCAAAACGTGGCAGGTGCCGTCCACCAACGGACATGTTCGCCGTGGGGTACCCTAAGGTGCGGCCCCGCTTTTCTCCGTGAATGACCGGTCCTTCAAACTGGTGCCAATGTCCCAGCATCAGGGCCGCCCGCCGCGGCTCGCCCGCCGTCAGAGCCGCACGAATAGCTGTTGAAGAAACATTGTTATCGGCTCCTTCCTTGATCAGGTCCGCAACCGTCACCCCAAAGCCAAGCGCGGCACCGGCTACTTTCAGGCTTGTGGCGGTGCCTTTGCGGCCTCTCCCATACCTGAAGTCAGCGCCCACAGTCACATGTGACAAGCCAAGCCCTTTGTGCAGGACATGTTCGCAAAATGCGCTGTCGGTCATCTGTCGCAGGGCCTCGTTGAACGGTAACTCGAACAGGATTTCGACGCCCAGTTTTTCGAGTTGGTGGCTGCGCGCTGCGGTATCCATAAGGCGAAAAGGCGGCGCATCGGGCCGGAACACCTCGCGCGGGTGTGGCTCGAATGTCAAAACGGCAAGTGGGCCGGATTGCACCTCTCGCGCAAGGTCGATCACGGCGCGGTGTCCAAGGTGCACACCATCGAAATTACCTATGGCGGCGCTCGCTCCGCGATAGGCAGGGGGTATCTCCGCAAAGGTTCGAACGATCCGCATGGGCGTGAATTAGCTTTCTGTAGGTCCGAAGGCAAGGGGCGCACCCGACAGGTCGATCCGCCGTGTACTCCGATTTCACGGGCACATCTTCCCGACTTAAGGTCCCTGTGGCTGTTATCTTAGAAAACCCATCGCAAAGGTCGGCGACATACGCGCGTCGTTCAGAAAGGATGCAAGCAGCTCCGCTTGAGGATGCTCGGAGGTACCTGTCTCTGTCGCGGCAAGTCCACCGGTTATGAAAATGGCATCCAGCCCTTCGCCGATGGCCCCTTGAACGTCGGTGGCGATGCCGTCGCCGATGCAGATAATCTGGTCCGTGTCGGATCCTCCGATCTCTAACAGACGACGGCGGGCAAGGTCATAGATCGGTGGGTGCGGCTTGCCGAAATAAAGGCTCTCGCCGCCCATTTCGGTATAAAGCTGTGCCAAGGCACCGGCGCACCACTCTCTGCTCTCACCTCGATCTACAACAATATCCGGGTTCGCACAGAGCATTTTCAAGCCGCGCGTTTTTGCAAAAAGAAAGTCTGCACGATTGACAGACGGATCGGCATGAGAGTCAAAAGGTCCTGTGCAAACGATCCCGTCTGCCTGGTCCAGAGGGACGCGGGAAATCTTGACGGGGTTGGTCACCATCGAGAGTGGCTCGAAAAAGCTCGTGTCATGCGGCTCGCCGATGAAATATATGTTTTCACCGATGGCGCCCTGAAACATTGCCAGACGCGCACTGTCACCCGATGTGGCGATCGTATCCCATGCATCGTCGGGCACGCCCATCTTCCGGATCTGTTTTTCCACTGACGTGCGAGGGCGCGGTGCATTGGTCAACAAGACAACTTTGCCGCCCCGTGCCCGAAAAGATTGTAACGCGGCAACAGCCGCTGGATATGCCGTCAAACCGTTGTGCACACAGCCCCACAGATCGACAAACGCCGCGTCGTATCGCCCGTGAAGGTCTTCCAGATGTTTGATAATCTCGGTCATGTCAGGGCCCTGTTCAAAAGGAAGATGTGATGCGGTCTTTGACGGTTCTGTTGCGCGGGAACCGGCACATGCCTGAGATTGAGTATTCTGCTTCGAATTGTGATGCAATGCGCATGCAGGCAAAACATCTGTCTCTTGCTGGCCCGCGTTTACCTTTAAACATGCCTTAACTCACATCTTCTACATTTGAGACAAGTATGACGCTTGCGTGCCACTGGAAGGCGCAAGGGGATTGTGTTGAAAAAAGGTTGATATCATGCGCGTTGACAGTAGGGCAGGTGATTACCTCGGGTTTTTGCTGTCACGTGGGATGGTCACTCATGTCTTGCATTCCAAAAGCCGCAGCGCGTTGGAAATTGTTGAAAAATGTTGTGATGCAGGGGTTGGCTTTGCTGTGCCGCTGAATGAGCACTGGGTTGCTGCGGCGTGTCCGGATGGTGCGCCAGTGACCCTTTTATATGCCGATATCGAAGTGTCTGTTGCCGGAAAAGATGCGGTGCTTCCTGATCTCGGTGCCGAGGTTGATGCGACCACGCGTGCCTTGCGGGCTATCGATAACCGTCTTGATGCACTTGCCTTGGTCCAGCATGATGGTGACATCGTGCGTGACCGGATCGAAGGTATCGAGTTCGCGCTTGCCGAGCTGGCCAGGACCCCGAAAGAGGAAAGTTTGTCCGAGGATCTTTGCGAGCGGCTTGAACGTCTTTCGGACAGGATGGAGCGGTTGGAGCGAACAGTACCACCAGAGGACGTGGACGATGTTCTTTCACATTTTGGTGCGCTTGAGGATATGTTGACCGAAGTGCTGGGGTCGAATGTCGTGAAGGTTCCGAATATATTGGATATGCAATCCAGCCTTGCCGAGATCGCGGAGCGTCCGGTACCGGTTGTCGATTTAACCGCTCAGCGAAAAAGTTTTGCACGTTTTAACACCTCGGCCGCCAAAGTCGTAAAGCGGCTAGATGTTATTACCGGGCGGTTGGAGCAGCTTGCGCACGGCGGGTTGTCTTCGCAAGATGTCGCGACCCTGCTTGAACTGGCGACTCAATCACGGTCGAGCCTCAGTCAGCTGGCCGAAAAAACCGGCATTTCGATGATCGAGCATTCCCGGATCGAAGCTCTTTTGCAGGAGTTCCAGAAAAGTATTGAAGTGATGCTTGCCGAGGTGTCGAAAAACGTGGCCCCTACAGTGTCGGTGCAGCCTGCGGGTGATGGACTGACTGCATTGGCAACAGCGATTTCCCGACTTTCGGATCGGCCACAGAGCGAGAACGCAGGGGCTGGCATTGACGTCATGGCGGATTTGCTTGAGCAGGTGAAAACACTTGCAGTAACACAGCAAGGCCTGAAGGAAGACTTTGCGGTATTCTCGGCGTTGCTGTCGCCGCCCGGGCTATCGGATGGTCAGGCAGAGTTCCTTCAGGATATGCGATATGCTTTGGCCGAATTTCTGGCCGCACAAAGCCGCCAGAATACGTTGGACGCTCCCCCTGCTATCAATGCTGCATGATGTCTTGTGTGCAGGACTGATCGCAAAAGTCCGCATAAAAAACCGTTTGTAAAGTAGGCAGCCTTGGTGCCATCAGGCGCTTGGGGCATGCAACGTTGCAAGCCGCCAGAGCGAAGCCCTGATCAGTGCCTGTGTGCCTGTGTTCAAGTGCACAATTTGGGTGTGAAGTCAGATCGTCTTGCCCAAAGGTCCCAGATCGAGTGCCAGATCTTCAGGGCGCAGGCCAAAACGGGCGGCAAGTTCGTGAATGGCTTGCTCTGCACGCATAAGCGTGGTGCCAAGCCGCTCTTCCTGATCTGCATTCAATAATCCGCCCTCCATTTGGCGAATGGCTTGCAACTCCATCAACTGGCGCAAAAACTCCATAAGTCCCAAAACAAGCCGTGCCAGATCTTGTTCTACTGTTTCTGGATTGATGTTCACACGACCGCTGGCATCCGCGGCCTGACCGATGAATTGGTTCAGATCGTAGTTCGAAAGATTAAGGCTGATGGTGTCAGTCATCCTGCTGCCCCGGTGCCGCAACGAAACTGAACGCTGGCCATGGGCCTGAAACAACCAGCGAGGCTGTGTCTGATAGAGAGAACGCGGCGGCATTTTCCTTGAGCCTAGCCTCGAAAGTGACGACCTGCGTACGCTTTATAAGCAAGTCGAGCCGGTTTCCCGTTGGTGTGCCGAACTGCTTTGCCAAGATGTACGGCACGCCTTTTGCGAGGCTTTGCAAGATGAAACGCGCTGTCTTTTGGTGCTCTGTCCGGCGGAATTGGCGTGATTGGCGCGCGCGCAGCCAGCTTTGACCACTTTCACCCGGCAGCTGTGACGCGCAATGATCCGCAGGTGTGAGGGTCAAGTTCAGATCGAGGCTAAACTGCCCTGCGTCCTGCACGTGTCGGATTTGGGCATGGATATCGTCATGATAATCCACGGCCAGCGTGTGTGCATCTTGTGCAGAAAGTACTTGATGTGCGGCAATCGGAAATATCGCACCACAAAGCTTGTGACATTGCACAAGCGCTGCCAAACGGTCTTTGGGGTTGGGGTGCCGGTCAAGCTGCGTTTCAATAACGGCGATGTTTCCATGAGGCCGAAGGGTGAAGGCCTCGGGAACGATGGCATCGTTTTGAGCCCAACCAACTGCAATAATAGTCATTTCGTCTTTTCCTTGGACATCTTTCCGGGAGAGGCGAGCACAAGATCCACACCCAGAAAGACGAGATCGATATCCGCAACTGTGAGCCAGATTTCGCCGCGGATGACGACGCCATGATCAAGGAGCCCGTCGACAAGGTCCACAAGCCGCCCGTCACTGCTGGTCATCACGTCCTGTGGCGTTGCCATATGAAGGTCCAGACTCATGTTATGCTCCGGTCGCGAGGCCGTCGAGCACCTCGATGCTGGCGTAGCTGTACGGAGGCCAAGGCCCTGTCATGTGCAGGTCAAGTCCGAGATTGCGGGCTTCATCATAAAGCCGTGCACTTTCGGAAATGAGTGCCGTTATGTTGGACGTCGGAACGAGTAGGGTAAGGTCGACAAGCCGGTCCGCGCGCAGCGTTTCAGCTGACAAAATGGAGCTGACATGACCCCCAATTCGTGTTGCAAGAGTTTTCGCAAAAGTATGACGCCTCTCGGATATTGTTTTGCGATTGTTCCGGGTGGCCATTCGGCGGGTTAGAAAATCGCGCCCTGAAGCCGGTGCCACCGTGTCTTCAGGTTTTGAATGTTGCTGCGCGCCGGGAACGAGTCGCAATGCGAACTCCTTGCTATCGGACAATCGCCTGATCATCTTCAGATGTTGTAAGGCGTCGGACGCAACATGGCTAACGACCGCCGCATCCGAAGAGAATGCAGCCCCGAACCGGATCGGCAAGACGTCACCTGCCTCGCAATACTTCACAAGGATTTCGTTGTGAAAAAAAGCTGCCTTCGCAGTTTGATCTTCCGAAAGTTCCGAGTTGTCCGGCGGGAGGGCCGTGTCGCTTACGATTGCCTGAAGCGTTTCCATTGCAATCAAACGGTGTGCGGGTGCGTCTGTTCGAAGGGGGGCGCCTGATACGATCAATCCGTGCAGGACTACAGTATTCATGCAACTTGCCTTTCGATATCTTCGGTGACTGCTGCCTGTCCCTCGGACCATTCGCGCAGCAATAGAAGTTCGCAGGAATCAATGTTGCCGGCCCGACGTGCGGCCTCAATAATATGCGCGGCATTTCTTATTTCGTGTAAATTTGCGTCGGTATTTGCGCCCTTTTGTCTTTGCTGTTTCAAAAGGCGGTGCCGGATGCGGCGGACGTCTTCTACACCACCCCAATCTTGCAGATCCAGCACGGCCAACGCGTCGTCCAGTGTTTTCCAAGAGATACGATCAAGCGAGAGCGAGGTGAACGACCCTGCCGGTGCCGGGCCGATCTGACGTATGCGGAAGCCGTCGGTCCAGATCGCGTCAATCGCTTCTATGGCCTGATCCAACGCGAACTGATCTTTTTGCGTTGTCAGAACAACCATGTTCCACAAAACTCCCTTGGCATGAGGCAGGCCGATCATGTCCTCGCAGGCCGTTTGGAGCAGTGTTGAAATTTGTGTGTTCAGTCGGTCACGCATCTTTGAAACCGCGGCCTCGATAGATTTCACACTCGTTGGGCCATTTTCGAACAGCGGTGCGATCTCTGGTGCTGTCCGGAAGTGCTCAAGTATTTTGTCGATCTGCCATTCTACCGTAATCTGATATTGGATGCGTTGCTCCATGCGTTGCGACAGGCGTTCCAGCATGGGTTTGTTGGTACGCAACAGTGTGACGGCCTCTTGGGGATCAAGAAGGATGTCGGGAAGAGCAGGTAGAACAGTGCCACTGCCCATAAGGGTTTCAAGATAAAGTTGACGTTGCCCTGCTGCGCGCAGACGTGTGTGCCGGCTTTGAGGGAGTTTCAACAATCTGCGCGGGATGCGTCGTAGAACCGCGGTAAAATCATCGTTCTGGACAAATTCAACGTCCTCAATTGCAAGGGCTTTGGGGCGACCGGGCAAAATGGCGATCAACTCGTGGGACGGCATGCTCAAACTCCTGCTTGTGAAATGAAATCGGTTTGCCCAGCTGCTTCGCTAAGGGCTTTTACGGTAAGGGCGTGGTCAAAATCCGCCATGGTGATGCAGGCAGGCCGCAATGTGGTGTCGATTGGTTCGCGCATGGCGCGCCGCAATGCGGAGCGTGCGGCATTGTTGACGAGAGCCGCCAATGTGGCACCCGAGGCCATCTGTGTTTGTTTGGCAATAACGTTCAGTTCAACAGTTTGATCCAGGGGCAGATCACGAGAATGAACGCGTAGGATTGCGGTGCGGGCGTCCAGATCGGGTAAGCCGATGGGTACAATCAGGTCAAACCGACCGGGTCTTGTGAGCGCCGGATCAACGGCAGCGGCGCGGTTGGTCGCCCCCAGAACGACAGTGTTTTCGTTTGCGACCAGCCCATCCATTTCGGTAAGGAGCTGGGCAACAATCCTGTCGAGGACGGCGTCCTTGCCATTCCGGCGCGGTGCAAGCGCGTCCAGTTCGTCAAAAAATATAACTGTTGGTGCCGCTTGCCGCGCCTTTGTGAAAATCTCTGAAACGGCCCGTTCCGCATCGCCCAGAAACTGCGACATGATTTGTGTCGGGCGAACGGCAATGAAGTTCATCCCGCTTTCATGAGCCAAGGCGCGCGCCAATAGTGTTTTGCCGCTGCCGGGAGGGCCGGAGAGCAAAATCCCCCGCGAAGGTGCAATTCGCAGGGCTGCAAACGCCGTTTTATGAGCAAGGGGCCAAATGACGGCCTCGATGAGGGCTTGCTTTTCGGCTTCTAGCCCGCCGATGTCCGACCAGCGGATTGTGGGGGATTCAACATGGGTGGCGCGCAGGGCGCTCGGGCCTGTGACCTTGATGCCGTGCTCAAGGTCACAATGTCGAATGACCAGGTTTTTGACCAGAACGCGATCCTCGCCGCCCGCTTCGATGACTGTCCGCGCAAGGGCTGCCAGAGCAGCCTCGCGGGCAACAGCCGCCAGATCTGCGCCGACATATCCATGACTGGTTTCAGCAATATCGACCAGATTAACGTCCTTTGCCAGTGGTGCCTTGCGCAGGTGGATCGCCAAAATCTCCGTTCTACCGGCCGTGTCGGGGGGGCTGAACCCGATCTCGCGGTCAAACCGGCCGGGACGTCGCAGCGCAGGGTCAAGCGCATCAGGCAGGTTTGTTGCCGCCATAACGACAATTCTGCCGCGTTCCGACAAACCGTCCATGAGCGTTAACAGTTGGGCCACGATACGCCGTTCGACCTGTTTTTCTCCGGATAACCCCTCGCGTTTGGGTGCGATCGCATCGATCTCATCGATGAAAATAATCGCAGGGCTCTCCTTGGAGGCAGCCTCGAACACCTTGCGCAATGCAGCTTCGCTATCCCCGTAATGCTTCGAGACGATTTCGGGACCGTTGATCTGAAAAAATGCGGCTGATGTGCGCGCGGCAATGGTGCGCGCCAACAAGGTTTTACCAGAGCCCGGCGGGCCTGTGAAAAGCACTCCGCGTGGTGGCGATATCCCAAGGCGTTCGAACAGGTCGGGGCGCAGAAGGGGTGTGGCGACCATTTCGTGAACCCGCTCGATCTGGGAAGAGAGCCCGCCGATCTCTTGGTAATCCTGAGCAATGCCCGCGCTTGAGGCCAATGATATCACAGTATTCTCGGTGAAAAAGCCGGCTGAGCCTGCATCCACGGACACCACCGAGAAACGGGCGCGTCGTCCCATCGGCATTACAACCTCTGTTTCGTCTCCCTCGGTAAGCGGCAGGTCGAACAGGCTCTCTGACAAGTCGGCGTGGTCAACCGGATCAGGACCCTCTGACTTGATGATGATAGACTTCAACGGTCCCAATGGCACGGGGCGCAGACGTGCGCGGGTCCCTATGGCCCCGCCAGCATTGGCCAAAAGGCAGGCATCAACCTCGATGGATGTGCTGTCTCGCGGGCCGGGTACGACGCGGGCATGTGTGACTTTCGACACTTCGATCGCGACCGTATCACCGGGGCGCAACCCCATCGCGATCAAGTCTGCCATTGGAACGCGTGCCAAAGCCCGACCCGTGTCAGCTGATTTTGACAAAGCGAGCGGCAAGTGGATCTCTTTGCTCATGCCATGGCTTTCAGGCGGATCAGCAGGGCTGTCTCTGCCTCGTCATAATCGTCCTCGGAAATCTCACCAGCCAGAAGACCTCTCTCCAGCTCCTGCAAGGCGCGCTTGATCATGGCAGGATTGTTGAATTCCTCGGCGGCTGCGCCGTGAATTTTCTGGGTGAGCCACAACGCACCATCTATTGGCCCTTTGACCGGAAGAAGCAGAAGGGTCTTGAGAATGCCCATCAGGCGACCTCCTCGTGCTCGGGGGACGAAAGGGATAGCTCGACAAAGTGATACATCGGGACAGGGCCAAGCAGGCGGATTGTCGCTTCGGCTCCCGGTGCAAAGCCGCTGACTTGTGCTGTATCCTCAAGCGCTTGCGTGAAGGCTTGTTGATTTTCCTGACGCACAAGGAACTCTGCGCGCAGGGTTTCGATATCTTCTTCGGGGGCGCGCAAAACATGCGACAGGCAATGCGGTAGCAATGCTGCGATCATCTTTTTCTGTGC
>JBLIFE010000053.1:0-10214 GCA_047633515.1 Paracoccaceae bacterium
GAAATCCTTGAAAGTTCAGGAAGTTGCCAAACTTGGTCTTGCAGCTGGCGGCGCGCTTGTCACACCCCGCAACCAGCCGCACGGTATCGATCGCCGACTGATCTACCTTCAGGCTTTGCCAAAGCTCGATGACCCGGTTGCCATCCACCACCAGATCGTTCTTGATGATCCCCGAAAGGCCGGTCGCCGCACCACTTGTGACCAACAGAACGCCGCGCTCGAACCAGCGCTCCTGAAATCCGTTCAGACCGGCAAAAGTAAACACCCGTGCATCATCAACATCCACGAAGCCCGTGTCGCTGAAATACCCGGCCGTTTCGACATCGAACCCACAGGCGCCATCGCCCAGAACCGCAGAGCACGGTTTTTGATAAACCCGTCCTGCCGGTTGGTTCATGGCCTCGGTCAACCCCCGCAACTCGGCAGTAAACGCACCGCCTGCACGGCTGATTTCACCGATCGTTCCACGAAACTGGACGATGCGTTGCGCAACATCACTCCAGTTGACGCGCCACGACTCGACGTCGGCACCATCGAAACGCCCCGCCAGAATATCCCCTTCGGTTAGCCCGCCATCGCTTAACGCCCCGACCGCCTCAGAGTTATCCACTGACAAGCCGGTCGTTTGCACCAGAGCTTTCGCCGTCAGACCGGTGGCCGCCCGAAACAGCCGCCCCTCAAAGCTCAAGTCAACGTCGTGATCGGTAAATCCGAACGTGATCCCGTCACGCCGCCTGATCGCCCAACATTGGCAAACGGTTGTGTGCCCGGTGTCAAGATGGGCAAAGTACCCCTCGACGCCACTCATACCCGCACCTCGACCACTGGCACCGAAGGCACTTCGCCAGCGTTGAAACTGGCGACAGACGTCTGGATCTGATCGGTGTCGAACCGTACCGGCACATCAAACTCGAAGCCTGCCGTAATCACCGCTCCCATCAAAGGTGCCGACGCAAAAATGACCGCTCCGGTTGCCGCATCAAGGGCCGCATCCATACCCAGAACGATCTCGATACCGTCAACCGCCACGCGAACACTTGCCGCCACCGGCTTGGCAACAGGTCGCAAGTAGCTCTCGTCGCCTGAGGTATAGGTTTTGCTCAAACTGAACAAAACCGAGCTTCCATTACCAGTGCCGATATCCTGATCCAGAAAGGAAACAGCCTCCATCGGCCGGCCTGACTTGTAGTCCGACCAATCCTTCCACCGAAATCCATAAAGCCGGCCACGGCGTGCTTCGAAAAATGCGATGACATCGCCAATATCATCAAGTGACTGCAACCCCATCCCCGCATCATAGCGACGCCGTGAATGCGCCCAGGGCGTATTGCGCTCTTCAAACCCGTTGGCCATCGTAACGACATCTGTGCGTCGTTCAGGCCCCCCCAAAGAGCCAAAACTCAAGGCGGCGGGAAAACGAATTTCATGGAATCCCATATCGGATCCTCCTGCTTAACGATTGCGCTGACCGCGCCCAAGAACGCGCGACATCTGCGCCGCGATCTGTCCCTGACTGCGCTGAAAACTTTGGGCATCGGGTGTCGAGATATTCATCGTGATCTGCACTGGCCGCGCGCCGGCACCATTACTGCGCACGCCCAACCGGCCATCAGCCCCGCGCGTGAGCGGCATGATCGCCTCGGGCCCTGCCTCGCCCATCAACCCAACCCCGCCCCGCATCGGGAACTGGGTCGGGCCCGTTACAACACCGCCCTTGGCAAAGGGCATCACCCGGCCTTGCGCAAAACTGCCGCCCTTTGCGAACGGCATGGCACCGCCAATAAAGCTTTCGATGCCGCCGGCCAACGCACTGCCAAACTGGTTGGTAACCGGCTTGAGTGCCGCAGCGTAGGTTGCATTCACAATCGTGCCTGCAACCCCTTTCAGGGCGTCCGACAGCTTCATGCCGTCAAACACAAGCCCGTCAAACGCGCCCCGCAATCCACGGCTTATGCTGCTCGAAAGCTGCCCCACACCCTGCTGCGTCACCGTCAGACTGGATTGCATGCGTTGCAACTCTCCATCGAACGCCCCCACCATTGCTCCCGCCCCCGCCAACGAGGTCTCAAGCGCGTCAATCTGATCTTCAAGGTCACTTACCGCGTCAAGGTCAGCCATCATTCGTCCCTTTCCTGATATCGGGATAGGCCCGCGCCAAGTCATCAAGGCGCGCGCGTGTCAGCGGAGGCTCGGCACTTTCGACGCCAAGCATCAACAACAATTCAACAGGGGTCAGCCGCCAGAAGACGTCGGGCGCAAGCCCCAGTCCCGTCAGCCCCAACCGCATCAATCCGGGCCAATCCATGCCAGCCTACCCGTCCGACGGAACGGCAAAGGCCCGCGCAAGAAGCATCGCCGCAACCCGCGCCGCCTCGACCGGGCCACCAGCGATCTCGACAGTGCGCAAATCCGCAGCCGTCCCCGACCAGCCGCCGCCCCGCAAGCCCGCCACAATAAGTGCCAGAACATCACGCGTCGAAAACCGTCCCGTCTCGAACCGCTCGACCAGTTCCAGAAGGCTGCCGCTCTCGATCACCGTTTCCAGCTCTGCCAAGGCCCCCAGCGTCAATTTGCAGACATGCCGCACTCCATCCAGCGTCACGGCAACCTCTCCCGCCCACGGGTTCGCCATCAAAGCCCCGTAAAGGTAAGCATACCGGCAGAGGCCATCGACAATTCGTACGTCGCCTCACCGTTGTGATTGCCCGAATACTCGATCGAGGTGATTTGAAACGCCCCTTCCACAACCCCGAAATCAGGAACGATCACCTGAAAAGTCGGCGTTTCGGCATCAAAGAAAATTTGACGCGCCCGTTCATCTGTCGCCGCATCCTTGAACACACCAGAGCCGCTGATCGACGCCGACTTCACACCGGCGCCACCCAGCAATTCGCGCCAGCCACCCGCACTTTCGATACTTGTCACATCAACGCTTTCGGCATTGAAACTGATCCGCGTCGCGCGCAATCCCGCCACCGTGGAGAACGCACCAAGGCCATCCATGTCCAGCTTGATAAGCAGGTCTTTACCGTTTTGAGCACCCATCTCGGTCTCTCCGTTTTGTCAATAAAATCAGTTATCTTCGACACGCGCAGCAAAGCGCAGGTCAATCTGGCGTTTCTCGTCGGGGCCAATCCGGCTGGCCTTTGCGCGCTCGAAGTTCAGGCTCACAATCCGCCCGCGTTCCAACGCAGGGATCGCACCGTGCAAGGCGTCGGACACCGCAACGGCAACCTCCTTTGCCGTCTGAAAGCCCGCCGCATCCGACACAACACTGACAACAAACCGGTGTAACGCCCCGTCACAACTCTTGTCATTGCGCGCCAACGCCTCTTCCGGTCCCAAACTGATGTAGAGGCCGGGAACAGACCCCGCTGGCGTGGCATCAAAAATTGCCGAACCAACACTGCTCGCAATCACGGGATCCGCACTAAGGACGCCAAAAATCCCTTTTTGCAGTGCCGCAGAAACAGCATAACTCATGTCAACACCTCCTCCTCGGTCAAACACATCAGGTATCTGACCTGCGCGCCGACCTCAGATACCGCCAGAATCCGGTAGACACGCGTGCCCTCGCGAAACCTCTGATCAGGTTGCGGACGCGACAGCGCGCCAACTGGCGCAGCCCGCACAGTGATCCGCTTGGTCATCCGCGATACCGTTATCGCCTCGACACCGCGCTCGCGGCTCGTGCCAGACTTTACATCCGCCCAGACACCGCCCAGCGCGACCCACGTGACATCATAGCCGCCCGCCCCGTCCTCAACCTGCTGTTGCGCTTCCAGCTCAAGCTTGCGGTTCAAATTCGGCTCTTTCATCGAACCGCTCCGCCAACACGCACATCGCGCCACGGCCCCAACAACGCAGCGACACCAAACGGCATCGTCGCACCACTGGACTGCATTTCATGGCGATACTCATAGTAATAAGCCGCCAGCATCAGAACGGCCTGCGCCAGCGTTGCAGGGATATCGCTCCAATCCGGGCCAAATCCTCCCAGAAACTCGATGCGAACCGCCCCATCCGTCGGCACACAAGGCAGGCCCGCAGCACGTCCCGCGATCAAAGGGCGATGCTTGTCGGGGATCAAACGGTAACGGTCCATATCTGCAACCGTCTCGGCCCCCTCGACATCCACACTCACAATCCGCACCACAGCAGAGACCGGCGCCACAGGCAAAGCCTGCATGTCCGCGCCTCGCCAATGTGTGACACTCCAGCCAAAGTCGCGCTCGAACAAAGCCTGACCCGTCCACGTTTCGACTGCGGCAACTGCTGCGCGCAAAAACGTCTCCAACAAGGTGTCTTGGGCCCCTTCATCACTGAACCCGGTCCCAAGACGCAGGTGATCCTTGAATTCCGCAACCGGCAACGCTGCCGACTGCACTGTAGTCAGCTCAACTAACATCATGGAATAACTCCAGTAATCTCCCCTCTCCAGTCATCGAAAATATGGGCGCATACACCTCGCGTCGCTCGGACGGAGGGGAACAACTGGACAACGCAAGGCTAAGGATGCATGCGCCCAAGCCCCCTGATCACCGGATCAGAGGGCCTTCACGGCTCTTTTTAGGAAGCCGAGAATTTCAGAACCTTGATCGCGGCAAAGTCACTGACGCCGCCACCAACACGCTTGGTCGCATAAAACAGAACATTCGGTTTGGCCGAGAACGGATCACGCAGAACCCGCAAATCAGGACGCTCGGCAACAGTGTAACCCGCATGGAAATCGCCAAAGGCAATCGAATCCGAACCGGCCGAAATGTCCGGCATGTCCTCGGCAATCAGCACAGGATAGCCCAGCAAACGCGCAGGCTCACCAGCCGACAAACCATCAGACCACAAGAAGCGACCGTCGTTATCCTTGAGGCGGCGCACGGTGCCTGCGGTCTTCGAGTTCATTACAAACGTGGCATTCGCACGGTACTCGGCACCCAGTGCATAAACCAACTCGACAATCGGATCAGGATCGCTGAAATCACCGTCAACACCCGTGGGAACATACCCAAGGCTGTTCCACGCCCAAGAGGCGTTCGGAACGGTCGGATGGCTCAGGAAACCCCTGGGCTTGTCAACACCGTCCCCCGTGATGAAGGCTGCCGCCTCGGCACGTGCAAAACGGTCGGCGATCTTGCTGGCAAGCCAGGCGTCGATATCAAAGGCCGCATCATCCAAAAGCCTCTGGCTGGCCTTCGGCATCGCGCTCAGCTCGTAGAGCGGGATCGAGATACGGTCGATCAACGGTGTGCTCGTCTCGCTCACGGCACCCGTCTCGTTGACCCAACCGGAGGTCATGTCGCCATGATCCACCAGCACGTCATAAGCCGTCGACTCGACGGTCACGATATTGGCAATGCCGCGGATCGAAGACATCGACTTGAGCACACTCATGATGCTTTCAGAGGTCTGGGGATCGACGAGATAACCGCCGTCGCCCGAAACGACTGTGGACATCGCCTTGCCATCCAGTTCGAGACCACGCAGCGCATCGTCGTCACCGGAACGCACATAGGCCTCAAAGGCCTTCTGGTGCGGGGCCGAACCATCGGCTGCTGCGGCAAGGGCGGGACGCCCGGAGATCATTGTTTTCCGATCAAGCATGGTAAGTCGCTCTTCCTGTTTTTGAAACTTGAATTTCATGTCGTCCTGAAAGTTCTTGAATTCGCTCAAGAACCCTGACAGCGCTGACTTTACGTCAGGCGCTGATCCTTCTGCGCCGGGCATAGTTTTCCCGGCCCGAGCCTTGCTCTCGGGTGTCTGCATCGCTTTTTCCTTTTGAAGGGGAGAAATGGGCTGGCTTAGTGGCCCGCCAGGTCTCGGCGAGCCGCGTCAAACGCCTCGGCCAACTCACGCATCACAGAGGTGGAAAGGTCATCGCCCTTTGCCCCGACACGCGCTTCCGGAAGCATCGGAAAGGTCACAAGCGACACCTCCCAAAGTTCCAGATCATGCAAGAGCCTGCGGCCCTGTGCATCCTTTTCCGCACGCTTGGTGCGGTATCCGATAGACAGGCCGTCAATCGCGCCTGCCTCGATCAAAGCGGCCGCTTCGCGACCCTTTGCAACCTCGTTCAGCAACCGGCCTTTTACAAACAAGCCGCGCTCGTCTTCGCGCACCTCGTCCCAGACGCCGATAGGCTGCGCCGGATCGTGCTGCCACAGCATCTTGACCCTGATATCGCCCGCTCCCAGCCGCTTAAGCGACCCGCTGTAGGCTCCGGGCACAACAATATCGCCGCCCTGATCGGTCTTGCCAAACAAGCTGGCATAGCCCTCGATCACCGATCCATCGACCACGGTCAGTCCGGTATCCATCTGGCAATACTTGCGCTCAAGTTGCGCGCCATACATGTCAGTCATTTGTGTAATCCTTTTTCCAACAGCCTCACGCGCCGCTGCCCTCAACCAAGCTCGGCAATCCCAAAAGCGCGCGCTTTTCAGCATCCGTCAGAAACGCCGCATCCGCGACGCGGCGCCACTGTGCCTCACGCTCTGCCGAAAGCGCCGGGATCTGGTCCAGATCCGGCTTCAACATCACCGTCTCGCCAGCAAAACGTGACAACCAATCCGCCAGCGTCGCCATAACGCGCGTCGCCATCGGCAAAACGGTCAACCGGTAGAACGCCCGGTTCGCTTCCTGGTAATTGGCGTAAGTCGCCTCGCCCGATACCCCAAGCAGCATCGGCGGCACACCAAAGGCCGTCGCAATTTCGCGCGCGGCTGCTTCCTTGGTTTTCTGGAACTCCATATCCGAAGGCGAAAAGCCCATCGGTTTCCAGTCCAACCCACCCTCAAGCAACATCGGTCGCCCGGCATTCAACGCGCCTTGATGATGCGCGATCATCTCGTTTTGCAGCCGGTCGTATTGCTCGGGCGTCAGCGACGGCTGCCCTTCACCGCCTTTGTAAATTATTGCCCCCGAGGGCCGCGCCGCATTATCAAGCAATGACTTCGACCACCGCGAGGCCGAGTTATGCACGTCGATTGCCGTCGCCGCCGCCTGAAGTGGCGACAAGCCGTAATGATCATCCTGCGGATGAAAGCTCTTGATGTGACAGATCGGAGCCACCTCGACCGTCATGTCAAAGCGGTGTTTTTTGCCACCAACCGCATATTCATAGGCCACCGGCCACCCGTCACTGCCCGGCACAAGGTTCATCCGGTCCGATCGCAAAACATGCAGTTCAAGCGGAACCCCGTCCAGCCCGACCGCCTCAAGATAACCGTTGCCCGAAAGCAAAAGCTGCCCATAAAGCGATTCCAGCAACTCAGCGCGCCCCTGCGCCCCATTCGGTCGCTGCAACAGATCCAGGATAGGATGCGTGTCATAGCGTCTTTCAGGCGTCTGGCACACGATCGGCACGGCCGCTGCGGCTTCCGCAATCAGCTTAACCGCACGAAATCCGACCGGATTTCCCGTAAATCCGGTCTTTGCCAGTGATACCGCATCGCGCGGCGACCACGCCACCCGTCCCGAGCCGTGATACGCAATCACAGGCCCGGTTGCCGACGCCTTGCGCTCCGGCACCTCCGGCTGCGCGCGTCGCAAAAAATCAAATACCATTCCGTCTGTGCTCCTCGTTTCTGGCTCAGGTCTACAGTGTGCCGAAGGCATGCGCGCCACCGGTCACTTGGCCCGGCCCCCTGCCCGTCGAACAGACAGGGGGCAGGCACGAAAAAGGGGGCCCAGAACAGACCCTCACCCTCTTCAACTCGTTGAACGTAACTGTGGCTTACAAAAGCCTGACTTGAGGGCGCCGGTAACTCCCCGACGGCTCGATGATCAGATCGAACAAAGCCCAGACAAGCGCATCAACCCTGTCAGGGCTGCCCTGTCCCTGATACCCCCGCCCGGTCATGCGGCACATCTGGTCTTCCAATGTGTCCAGGCCATCGACATGCGACACGCGTCCCTGCTCGTAAAGAGCCGCAACAGGTTCTGCGCGCGCCACCTTTCCCCTAGACGCATGAACCGCCCGAAACGGCACCAACGGGTCGATCTGTCGAATAAGTGTCTCGACCAGATCACCACCCTGATTTACCTCCGCCACAAGCTTGTCTGCGCCGTGACGTTTCATTGCATCAAGCGCTGCCTGCGCCCACTGCATGGGCGATGCCGCAGACACCGAAGCATCCTCCAACACAACCGCGCGCCAATCCTGCGGCGGGCCCTCGGTAATCGCTCCAACGACAACAATGCCGCAATCATCCGATGCAGCCCCGCCCGTTACAGGCGGGTCTATCGCCACAACGATCCGCGACACCTCGGGCCGGTCACGCAATCTGGCCTTTTCGATATCGACCGACCGCCAAAGCGCCCCTTCAGCATCCTCGAGCAGAACACCGTCCAGTTCCTGACGCGCCAAACGGGTTCCGGCATAACGCGTCCTGATCTCCTCAAGGAAAGAGGACGCCAGATTGGCACGATTTGCTTCTGTTGGTGCGGTTGTCACAACCGTTGACGCCGCTCCAAGCAATTGTTTCAACACCCCGACATTGCGCGGTGTCGTCGTCACACATTGACGCGGAGCATCCCCCAGCCGCAAACCGAATTGCAGCATATCCCACGTCTCTTGTGCCTTTTTCCACTTCGCCAGCTCGTCAACCCACGCCGCATCAAACTGCGGACCGCGCAGGCTCTCGGGATCAAAAGCGGAAAAGACTTGTGCAATCGCACCGTTCGGCCAAACCAGCCGCTTTCGCGTTGCCTCCCACACCGGCCTGCGATCGGGCGGCGAACAGGCCAGAATGCCACTGTCTCCAAAGACCATGACCTCCCGTGCCTGCTCGATTGTCTCTCCTACCAAGGCGACGCGCGACGCGCGCCCCTTGTCCATCGGTCGGGCACCTTCCACCTGTGCCCGAACCCACTCGGCACCGGCGCGGGTTTTCCCTGCGCCGCGCCCCCCCATAATGACCCAACTGCGCCAGGTTCCCTCTGGCGGCAACTGATGTGGCAAAGCCCAGAACTCAAAGAGCCAGGGCAACGCCATCAATGTGTTCTCCTCAAGGCTATCCAGAAACTCCTCCTGGACCTTCCGTGGCGCGCAGGCGATCCAGGCGGCGCTGGATTTCGTCGCGCGCTTTGTCGAAGTCGAGCGCATAGTCGTGAACAATGCCCGCGTCCCGTTTACGATTTTCATGCGCTCGCTTTCTTTCGTCATAGACAGTCCAACTGCCGCGTCGAAGCTCCGAGAGGATCGGATGAAGCTGTTTCAACCGATCCGTTTTCCCGGCTTTGATTTCCGCTATCAAATCAAAGAGGTCTTGCCGAGCATGCTCAAAAAGCTGCTCGGCCTGTTCGACAGCGTCGGACAAGGAACCCTCCTGCTCGGAGGGAAGTTTCGTGTTCATTGGTGACCTGCTTTCTCATGCCTCCGCACGAGTGAAACGGAAAAAGCCGCTGATCTTTCGACCTGCGACTTACCCACTTCTTCCAGCGTGCTTTTCTTCTACTTAAGGGCGAACGGTTTGTCAAGGCAAAACCGCAATGCGTGTGTGCGTACGCTACTCCTGTGCGCGCGCCCGCTCAATCGCCCGCCACTTTGCGACGTTGGAATTATGCTCTGCCAACGTCCGCGCAAAGGCATGCCCACCCGTGCCATCGGCAACAAAAAAAAGGAAATCCGTATCATCCGGGTTCAATGCCGCCCGAATACTCTCGACCCCCGGATTGGCAATCGGGGTCGGTGGAAGCCCGTCGATGACATAAGTGTTGTAGGGCGTCGCCCCGCGCAATTCACTCCGGCGCAAGCCCCGACCAAGCGTTCCCTGCCCGTTGGTGATTCCATAAATCACCGTTGGATCGGTCTGCAAACGAATCCCCTGATTGAGTCGGTTTACAAAAACGCTGGCAACCTGACCGCGTTCTTCGGCAACGGCCGTCTCTTTTTCGACGATCGACGCCAGCACAAGCGCCTCTTGCGGCGACTGCAAAGGCACATCCTGCTGACGTGCCGCCCACAGATCCGCCAGAATACGCGTCTGCCGGCTCTCCATCTGCGCAATCAACTCCGCCCGGTCATCCCCTCGGCGTACCTCATAGCTATCGGGCGCAAGACTACCCTCCGCAGGAACAGCACCCAGCACCCCCTCCAAAAAGGAGGCCGCCTTCAGCGCCTCAACCACTTCCCAACTCGTCACACCCTCCGAGAGCGTCACCCGAAACCGTACATCCGGCGCGGCGGCAACCGCTTCGTAATCCGGCGGCGCATC
>JBLIFE010000054.1:0-9858 GCA_047633515.1 Paracoccaceae bacterium
GGGCTGCCGTCAGGCGGCGCGAGCCAGGTCATCTCCTTGTCCAGCCAGATCAGCAACGACCCACGCCTTCAGTGAGGCGGTGCAGCTGGACCAGTTCGTAGTGCAGTAGCGGGCGGGGGATGGCTTGCTCATGCCGCCTGTCTAACCGCATGGATTCACGTTGTGGATCCTCAACAGTCAGAGTTGTGCAACAACGCCCCGTGCCACCATCTTCGAGATGAATATGGAAAGCTATCGCAGGAAGGCCGCACAAAATGCAAAGCAAAAGCACCGCACCGAAAGCTGATTGACGCGCTACACATTATGTACCTGTCGCGCCAAGCGATGTGTTGTAGTGCTATAAAAAGGTGTTCCAATGTGGCTATCCTTTTGGACGACCGTGCATGCTGATATGCATGAAAGTGGGATTAGGGTAACCCTCGGTTTATCAGCCTATTTCCCTAGCCTTTCATTGATGTATTCGGGAATGTTATCAACCCGAATGCTGCTGGTAAGGAAAGCTCGACCTGAATACGGGTAAAGGCATCCAGCACGTTCAGGACCACCAAATCGACAAGCTTTGACCCCTTGCTTGGCTTGGTGCACACCGCCACGCCACAAATCTCGCGTGCCAAAAGCGGCAACTAAACCGGCATGGAGCCCAATGTTTGCCCCACGCCGGGGAACGTGTCCTCAGGACCAAGATATCTTCTATAAAATACTAAGAAACCCCGTCCGTCGCCGAATATCATACAAAAAGACCCCCGCATTTCGTAATGCGGGGGTCTGCCTTATACCGGAAGCGTCAGATCAGGCAAAGGTCCTAACAGAGCCCCGCCCAACCCCTATCAGCCACCCTTTTGATCGTAGGCAGTGCCCCAACCCCAAGCGCCAGAGCCGAAGCCCCGTGCGACAACCCGCTCACGGTAGATCGAAGACACGATGTCTCCATCTCCTGCGAGCAGAGCCTTGGTTGAGCACATCTCAGCACAGATAGGCAATTTGCCTTCTGCAATACGGTTGCGACCGTACTTGGAGTACTCCGCTGCGGAATTATCTTCCTCGGGGCCGCCAGCACAGAACGTGCATTTATCCATCTTACCACGTGATCCGAAGTTGCCAGCTTGTGGAAACTGCGGCGCGCCAAACGGGCATGCATAGAAGCAGTAACCACAACCAATGCAAAGATCCTTGGAGTGCAGAACGATGCCTTCTTCGTTCTGATAGAAGCAGTCCACCGGACATACCGCCATACAAGGAGCATCCGAGCAGTGCATACACGCCACAGAGATCGACCGCTCGCCCGGGTCACCATCATTGATGGTGACCACCTTGCGCCGGTTGATACCCCACGGCACTTCGTGCTCGTTTTTACATGCGGTTACACAGGCATTGCATTCAATGCATCGCTCAGCATCGACGAGAAACTTAGCTCTTGCCATCTTTCATTCCTCCTTAAGCTGTCCAGATTTTGCAAAGAGTGGCTTTCGTCTCTTGCATCTGGGTCACTGAATCATAGCCATAGGTCTGTGCGGTGTTTGTGCTTTCGCCCAGAACAATCGGGTCTGCACCTTCAGGATACTTGTCCCTAAGATCAACGCCTTCCATGTGTCCACCAAAGTGGAACGGCATAAAGGCAACGCCCACGCCGACCCGGTTGGTGACCATGGCCATGACCTTGACCTTGCCGCCTTCGGGTCCTTCGACCCAGACCTGAGTTCCATCACGCACACCAAGATCGTTGGCATCACGTGTGTTGATCTCGACGAACATGTCTTGCTGAAGCTCGGCCAACCAAGGGTTGGAGCGGGTTTCATCACCACCACCTTCGTATTCCACAAGCCGACCAGAGGTCAGGATCATCGGGTAATCAACCGAGAAATCCTTGTCCTGGATGGTTTTGTAGAGTGTCGGCACACGCCAGAATTTCCGGTCTTCGTAGGTCGGATAATCTGCCACGAGGTCGCGACGGTTGGTATAAAGCGGCTCGCGGTGAAGCGGTACCGGATCAGGGAAGGTCCAGACCACCGCGCGTGCTTTGGCGTTACCGAACGGCGCGCAGCCATGCTTGATCGCGACCCGCTGGATACCGCCCGACAGGTCGGTCTTCCAGTTGACGCCACCAACCTTGGCCGCGTAATCCGACGATATTGGACCGGTCTGCGATTGCTCGCCGACCTCGGCAGTGCCCGGCTGGACATAGCCTGACACCTTTTCGATGCTGGCGCGCTCATCCGCGGTCAGATCGCCATCCCAACCCAGATCAATCAGCATCTGCATCGTGAATTCAGGGTAACCGTCCTGAATTTCGGATCCCGGAGTAAACACCCCTTCGGCCAACAGATTATCACCGTTACGCTCGACACCGAAACGCGCACGGAAGGTCAAACCACCCTCGGCAACAGGCAACGACATGTCGTAAAGGTTGGCAGTGCCCGGGTGGTTCATCTCGGGCGTACCCCAGCATGGCCACGGCAGACCGTAGAAATCACCATCAGCAGGGCCACCGATCGCACGCAAGGATGTGCGGTCAAATGTATGCTGGTTGGCCATGTGCAACTTGAGCCGCTCGGGGCTTTGACCAGTGTAACCCACTGTCCACATGCCACGGTTGAATTCGCGGGTCAGGTCTTCGATGTTCGGCTCGTCCTCAGCGTCCATTGCGATGTTGCGGAAGATTTTATCGGCAAAACCGAACTTCTTCGCAAGTTTCGCAAGGATGATGTGATCGGGCAGCGATTCAAACAGCGGCTCGACGACTTTGTCGCGCCATTGCAGGGACCGGTTGGAAGCCGTGACCGAACCGCGTGTCTCGAACTGGGTCGAGGCTGGCAGCAGGTATACGCCGTCGGTCCGGTCGCTCAGAACAGCAGAAACGGTCGGGTACGGATCGACCACCACCAGCATGTCCAACTTCTCCATCGCCGTCTTCATCTCTTTCTGACGGGTCTGCGAGTTGGGTGCATGGCCCCAAAGAACCATGGCGCGGGTGTTGTCGGGCTGATCGATGTTCTCACTGTCTTCGAGCACACCGTCGATCCAACGACTTACCGGAATACCGGTGAAGTTCATCATCTGACGGTCGGCACCGTCTTTTCCAGCACCAGGCATGACGTCGAAACGCCCCTTGAGCCAGTCAAGATCTTCTTCCCAGACGCGAGCCCAGTGTGCCCAGCTTCCGGGAGCAAGGCCGTAATAACCCGGCAATGTGTCAGCCAGAACACCAAGGTCGGTCGCGCCCTGAACGTTGTCGTGACCACGGAAGATGTTCGTGCCGCCACCAGCAACACCCATGTTGCCAAGAGCAAGCTGAAGCACGCAATAGGCGCGGGTGTTGTTGTTACCATTGGTGTGCTGTGTGCCACCCATGCACCAGATCACGGTGCCGGGACGGTTGTTGGCAAGCGTCCGCGCAACACGGCGCAATTGCTCTGCCGGTGCACCAGTAACGCGCTCGACCTCTTCGGGGTTCCAGCGTGCGACCTCTTCGCGGATCTGGTCCATGCCCCACACGCGTGTGCGGATGAACTCTTTGTCTTCCCAGCTGTTCTCGAAGATGTGCCACAAAATACCCCAGACAAGGGCAACGTCCGAACCGGGCCGGAAACGGACATATTCATCGGCATGCGCCGCGGTCCGCGTAAAGCGCGGGTCACAAACGATCAAGGGCGCGTTGTTCTGCTCCTTGGCCTTAAGCATGTGCAAAAGCGACACAGGATGCGCTTCGGCAGGGTTGCCACCGATCAGGAAGATCGCCTTGGACTTGTGGATATCGTTGTAGCTGTTCGTCATGGCGCCGTAGCCCCATGTGTTCGCCACACCGGCCACAGTCGTCGAGTGACAGATACGCGCCTGATGGTCTACGTTGTTGGTGCCCCAATAGGCCGCAAACTTACGGAACAGGTACGCCTGCTCGTTGTTATGCTTGGCCGAGCCCAGCCAGTAAACGCTGTCAGGGCCGCTTTCTTCGCGGATTTTCATCATGCCGTCGCCGATCTCGTTGATCGCCTGCTCCCAGCTGATGCGCTTCCACTCTCCGCCTTCTTTTTTCATCGGGTATTTGAGACGACGCTCACCGTGTGCGTGCTCGCGGACCGATGCCCCTTTGGCGCAATAACCGCCAAGGTTGAACGGGCTATCCCAGCCCGGCTCCTGGCCTGTCCAGACACCGTTGGCAACTTCGGCGATGACGGTACAACCGACTGAACAATGGGTACAGACCGACTTGATGGTCTTGACCGCACTATTTACTGCTGATTGGGCCGAGGCCTGCGTAACGCTGCCTCCTGTCGCACTGATCGCTGCAAGGCCACCAATGGCCAAACCGGATCCACGCAAGAATGCGCGCCGGTCGACCGATGTCTGTGCAACCTCGGACAGGATACTTGTCCGCTGAGAGCGTTGCGCCACCCCGTTGGTCTTTTTCCTAAGCATTTGTTCCCTCCCTTACACTTCGATCGCCGAAGAATGGGCTGTTGATTGTTTCGACACAGGCGGCATACGCCGTCCGGATCATTTGTTATCTCACGCGGCCTGACGGATCAGAAACGCGTACTTTCAAGATAGGCACGGGTGTGTGCCGTGTCCTGCATGCGGCCGGCACCGGCGTCAACGATCGACGCTTCGGCGGGGGTCGCACCGACAGCCGCAACAGCCGCCAAAGCAGGCGCTGCAGTACCTGCAAGTTTCAGAAAATCACGACGGCTGGTCGCCTGCTCGGTTTTTTCACTCATAGGAATTCTCCCTTTGGTTGGGGCGAAGTGACTTCGCCGGTGAACAGCGGTGCCCCGCCGAGGAATAACAGAGTGATCGCTCACTTTGTCGTCATTCGAAACGCCTCTCGCTCGATGTCAAGAAAGGCGCGGCCAACCGCACCAACCGAGGCATAAAGGACAGACTTTTTCGCCGCTTCGAGATCGGCAAAAAAGTGGCCGGCCCAAGAGGCGATGTGCTTGTTGAAAAACATCTTCTGGTCATCAAGCGTGGTCGCTGTGCTGAACCGTCCGACGATCATGCCACCCATCATTTCCATGAGTGACGCAATGTTGTCTTCGGGTTCATAAACATTGGGCGCGCGCGTGATCCGTCGTGCGCCCATATCGGCCCGCAACGCCGCCAGCGGCTTTTCGTTCAGAAAGCCCGACAGATAATAACTGGCGTAAGGCAGCAATTCGCCGCGCCCCAGACCAATGAAAAGCGCGTTGAACTCTGACTCGACACTCTTCGGCTTGGTCACTGCCGCAACCCGAGACAGACCGCCGATCGCTTGGCCAAGAGCACTTTCATCCCCCGACAGTCCCGCGCATTGATCCAACAAAATCTGGTCAGGTGGACCGGACAAAAGCAAGCCAAGGAAATTATAGAGGTCCGCACGCAGGCGGTCCTCTTCGGGAAGGGGGGCGGCTTGTGGCATGGCTGTCATGCGGGCTCCGTTGAATAATTGAATTGCATCCGGCGCGGCGCGTATGACGCTTGCACATTGTCTTGCGGGTCCAACTCGGGGGAAAACTGCTCGTCTTGCGCCGGGGCCGTACCCGCCCCATCCATGTGTTGTGGCGCTTCGGCGGCAACATCCGGCGCGGCAGGGCGCATTGCTGCAACAACAGGCGCGGCCCCCGGCGCACGCACAGAAGAGGAAGGGGTATCAACGACAGGCTCGATGACTGTCTCGCCATCGTCCCCGATAAGTGCGGCGAGTTGCTCCGCTTTTTGGCGCGCTTGTTCCTCCAAAGCCTTGATGTGGTACAACATGCCTTTTCCAACCTGATAGCCGGTCTTCATATTTGCCACCACCACGGCGGCGTCGGTATAATCCTCGCCGTAGTCAATCAATCCGTCGAGGTTCGCGAGCACGGGATTGGTGTGCCACAGCTTGCGCAACGCACGGCTCCGCAAACGCTCCGGCACGGCCTTTGACATGAACGCCGAAAAATCATCCCCTTGCGTCATCTCGTCGGGGTTCGGCAACTTTAATTCATCAAGCAGCTCTTCATCGGTTTTCGCCTCGAGAACTTCTTGCTCGGCTTCCTCGACAAGAGCGGCCTCTGCCTGCTCTACACGCGCTTGCTCGGCTTCTACCCCTGCACGACGGCGGGACCAGAAATCACCTGTGCGGCTCAATGAACAATCGCCTTTTTAGCACGCGACGGGGCGCGATAGACATCGGAGACTTGCGAAATCCGTGCATCGCCGATCCCGTCCTCGACCAAATCCGTGCGGGTCTTGTCGCGCTGGCGCTTCACGAACACTTCTTCCTCGTGATGGGTTTGTACAAAATCGTTCACCCAGCCGATCAACCCTTGGGTCATCGGAACCTTTTCGACGATATCATCAGGTCCACCGGCGTAATATTGCGCCTCGTAAGGCGACGCGGTCGCAATTAGCACATCATACGGGAAATCCCCCGTTTCGGCTTCACGCAGCACAATGTAGATCGACGGCACCTTTGCGGACAGTCCGTTTAGATAGGCCTCCGCTTCGGATGCGTGCAACTCGAGCGTTACGGTCGCGGCGTGGTACTCGGTGCAGGCCCCATCCTCGCGCAGAACTTTCCATTCGGCAGCCGCAGCTCCGGGCAGGACGCTTACGGGCATCCATACCCACTTGGCCCAACGTGTAACGCCGGGTGACTTTCGAATCACGACCCCCAAAGGCATCGATGACGTTCTGTGTGCTATAGGTATCAAAGCGTTCCGTTTCCCTCGCTTGTCCGCTTAACTTGCAACACTCTGCGCCGCGTTGAAAGTGTTTTTTGTATGCAATGCCATACCAATTGCAACATTATCCGTTCCGGGTGCGCCGACCAGCGGACGAATGCCGCAGCAAACCCAATCGGTTGCCGTTCATTATCGGGTTTGCACCCGCCTGCATTCACGCCTAGGTTAATCACCTCAAAGGGGGCGTCAACGTTCTGGCGCGCGGAGGAGACTAAATGACACGCAAATTGATCCTGTGTGATTGCCTCGGCAGTCAGAAGCTTGATGCCGACGGCATCGCCAAGGCAACCGGACTCGACTGCTCGAGGGTGCATACCAACCTGTGCGGCGACCAAATGGCACTGGCCGGCAAGGCAATCAAGGCCGGCAATGCAATTATCGCCTGCCAACAAGAGCGCCAGACCTTCGAGACGTTGGCAGACGAGCTGGATGCGCCCGCCCCCGGATTTATCGATCTTCGGGATCGCGCGGGATGGAGCGACGACGCCGCCAGTGCGATGCCCAAGATGGCGGCTCTGACGGCGCTGGCGTTGCTGCCAAGCAGCCCGGTCAAAACGCTGGATGTGGTGTCCGAAGGAACCTGCCTGATTATCGGGGCTGCGGATGCGGTTATTCCTGCGGCCGAAGTGTTGTGTGACACTCTTGCCGTGACGGTGCTGCTGACAGACGATGATGCCGAACCCTCGCTTGATCGCCGCTATGATTGCGTGCGCGGCGCCCTCAAGTCGGCCAAGGGAACGATGGGGCGCTTTACCTTGGCGATCGACAGGTTGCAGCAGGCGGTCACGGGCGGACGCGGACCGCTTGGCTGGAGTGCCGCGCGCGATGGCGGACAATCGGTCTGCGATATCATCGTCGATCTGAGCGGCGCGACACCCCTGTTTCCCGCCCCCGAAAAGCGCGATGGATACCTGCGCGCCGACCCCAAAAGCCAACCCGCAGTTGCCGCCGTTCTGCGCGACGCCGCGCAAATGATCGGCACCTTCGAAAAGCCGCTTTACGTGCGCCTTGAGGAATCGCTTTGCGCCCATTCGCGCGCCGAACAGCCCGCTTGTTCAAAGTGTTTGAACATTTGCCCGACCGGCGCAATCACATCGGCGGGCGACACGGTTGCGATTGATCCGATGATCTGTGCCGGCTGCGGTGCCTGCGCGGCCCTGTGCCCGTCGGGTGCTATCGCTTTTGAAGCCCCCACCGTCGACAGCGTATTCCAGCGGATCAACACGCTGGCCCGCAGCTACCGCAAGGCCGGTGGCGTGGCCCCGCGCCTTTTGGTGCACGATGCCGATCACGGTGTCACGATGATCGCTCTGGCGGCCCGCTATGGGCGCGGGCTTCCGGCCGATGTCATCCCGCTGGGCCTTGAGGCGCTGGCCGGATTCGGCCATGCCGAAATGCTGGCCGCGATCGGTGCGGGTTTTGCCGATGTCAGTGTCCTTCTGGGGCCGAAAACCGAACGTGATGCCATTATCAGCGAAGCGGCGCTGGCTTGTGCGCTGGCCGGAAACGCTTCGGGCCGCGATCAGGTGAGCCTGATCGAACCTGCCGACCCCGATGCCTTGTCCGACCTGCTTTACAACGTGCAGGTCCCTGCCCCGCTGGCCACCCCGATCATGCCGATCGGCAGCCGCCGTCAGGTCGCACGCCTTGCGGCTAAAGCCCTGAACCCCGATGCCACGATCCTGCCGCTTCCCAAAGGCGCGCCTTACGGGGCGGTCGTGGTTGACAAAGACGCCTGCACATTGTGCCAGTCATGTGTGTCACTGTGCCCGTCCGGCGCGTTGGGCGACAACCCCGACAAGCCACAATTGCGATTTCAGGAAGACGCCTGCCTTCAGTGCGGATTGTGTGCCAACATCTGCCCCGAAAATGCCATCAGCCTGGTGCCGCAACTCGACCTGACCGATGCCGCCTTTACTCAAAGCGTCGTCCATGAAGAAGATCCGTTCGCCTGCGTCGAATGCGGCTCGCTGTTCGGGATCAAGTCAACGGTTGAAAAGATCATGGAAAAGTTGGCCGGAAAGCATTCGATGTTTGCCACAGGTCCCGCCGCGCGGATGATCCAGATGTGTGACAACTGCCGGATTAACGCCCAGTATCACTCGCAAAACAACCCGTTTGCCGCCGGCGAACGCCCCCGCGTGCGTACCAGCGAGGATTACCTGACAAAGCGGAAGGATCACTGAAGTTGCATTGGCGCTCCAAGGTCCGCAGCCTCGATCGTCGAGACATACGCCACGATTGCGTCCAACTCATCAAGCGTCAGCTCGATGGGCACGATCGGCGACGGCGTCTGGTCGCCGAACGGGGCTGTGACCTCTTTGATCTGGGTAAAGGCGGGATGGGGCTTGAGCACAAAGAAACTCTCGAACCTGCCCTGCCAATCCCCGAACCCGCGCAAAACGGCAAACGAAGGCGTCGAGCCGATCGCATCCATCCGGTTCGAGTCGTTAATGACATGGCAGCGCCCGCATTTTTTCAACGACTGCGTCTCGCCCAGAACGGTATCGCCCTCGAAGATCAATTCCGTCACGGCCACGGCAGCGGTGACGTCCCCCGAAAACAGCGCCCCTCCGTCCACTTCAAAGGCTTCGATGGTGCGCTTGCCGATATCCGACAACAACCAGTCGTGAAAACGGTCGGTGTGGGGACCGTTGGTTTTTTGCAGATGCCACAAGGTCGAAGCGCTCTTGAATACCGGCACGCCACTGTCCCCGAATGCGGCATCGGCCTGTGCTCCAGCCGCCACGACAGTGATCCGCACGCTGGTTTTCAAAGAAAACCGTGGCAGCAGAAATTTGATAAATCCGCTGTCGACCAAAGTTTCGGGAACCGACAGCCGAAAACTGCGCTCTTGGGCTGCGACGGTGCCGCAAAGGCCGATCCACAGGCCACAAACAAGAAGAATAATTCGCATTTCTACAAAGCTCCGCGCAGTTGGTGCTTTGCAAGCCTACAGGCAACACCGTAAATGCGTCAACGAATTCATAAAATACCAAAAGGGAGAGTCCAATGAGCGACGATTTTAACATGTCAATGCGCAAATTCCTCAAGCAGGTTGGCGTGACCTCGCAGCAAGCGATCGAAGACGCATTGCGCAAGGCCGGCGACACCAGCGGCAAAACCTTCGAGGCGAAAGTAGTGCTGACCATCGACGGGCTTG
>JBLIFE010000055.1:0-9786 GCA_047633515.1 Paracoccaceae bacterium
CCGGTCGGGGCCTCTTGTCTGTGTTCAAAATACGGTCAGGCAAAGACGCGGGTAAGGGCCTCGTCGATGGACGCGGTAATTGCATCGATGTCATCCGCCGTCGAAATCAGTGCAGGCGAGAGGCACAAAGTGTTGTTGTACCCTTCGAAAGAGCGGTTGGTCATGCCGATAATGGTGCCTTGGGCCATGCAATCGGCGACCACCGCGGCGACCATTTTTTCGGCCATCGGCGCACGACTTTCGCGGTCCGAAACCAGTTCGGCGCCACAAAAAAGTCCCATTCCGCGGACCTGTCCGATCACCGGGTGCTTCTCGGCCAGCGCGTTCAGATTGCCCAGCAGACGCACGCTCATGGCGCTTGTGTTTGCCAGCAGGCCTTCGTCTTCTATAATGGCCATATTTTCAAGAGCTGCGGCAGGCCCGGCCGTGCATCCGCCAAAGGTCGAGATGTCACGGAAATAGTTCAACGGGTCGTTGGAATCGTCTTTGAACATGTCAAAAACGGCCTCTGTCGTCACTGTACAACTGATCGCGGCATAGCCCGAGGCGACCCCTTTTGCCATTGTCACGATGTCGGGCTGGACGTCGTAATTCTGATAACCGAACCATGTGCCGGTACGCCCCAGACCACAAACAACCTCGTCGATCATCAACAAGACGTCGTATTTTTTGCAGATTTCCTGCACCCGCTGCCAATATCCGGCAGGGGGCACAATCACGCCGCCGCCTGCGGTGATGGGCTCGAGGATCAGGCCGCCCACGGTATCTGGGCCTTCGCGCAGAATGACTTCTTCGATGGCATTTGCAGCCTCTTCGCCGTAAGTTTCGGCAGGGGTCAGAGCCTGCTCGTGCTTGCGGTATTCAAGGCAATGGGGCACGGGAATAAAGCCTTCGGGGAAGGGGCCGTATTGCGCGTTGCGCTGATGGTGCCCGCCGGCGGCCATCGTGCCGATCGTCGTGCCGTGGTAATCGCGCTCGCGATAAAGAATCTTGTTCTTTTTGCCGCCATATTTCTTGTGGGCGATCTGACGGATCATCTTGAAGCCTTTCTCGTTGGCCTCGGATCCGGAGTTCGAGTAATACACTCGCGACATGCCGGGCATCTTTTCGATCAGACGCTCGGCAAAAAGCGCGCCCGGGATAGAGCCGGCAGACCCTGCAAAGTAGTTCAACTTTATCAGCTGGTCACGAACGGCATTCGCGATACGCTCGCGGCCGTAGCCGACATTGACGGTCCAGACCCCGCCTGAAACTGCATCAAGATGTTCTTTGCCGTTCTGGTCCCAGACACGCATTCCTTTGCCTTCGACGATGATCCGCGGCTCGGCGGTCTCGAAAGGCTTGTGCTGGATCAAGTGATGCCAGACATTCTTGCGGTCAGCGGCGACAACGCCGGAAAGGTCGTTTGGGTTGGCACCGTCCATGATTTGGAAGTCCTTTTTTGTGTATTTTGTTTCAACGGGAATGAAGCGTGTTCGTGTGCGGGCAACATCTGGTTCCCAAGCGTGCGTTCGTATTGTTAGAACGCTGTGCCGTTGCACTATAGGGCCAGTTGGGGCGCGCTGATGATACCAGAAAAAGGGCGGGATTGTCCACGATGTTGCGGTGAGTCCTAACGAAATCTTCATTCCACTTGGTGCATCTTGGTAGGAAGACCAACTGGAGACGAGCTATGCACAGGTGCGACGATTTTGGGACCCCGAGGGGAGCGGACTTGCAATATTGTCCGGACCATCAGTTTTGCGCCGTGGCTTCGTGCTCCGCAAGGGCAGGGCAGTCTTTGACTGGTGTGGTGCCGCACGCAACGGCTCCCTCGAGAATTAGAAAGCGCCGGTATGCTTTCTAGAGAGGACATTATTCTGGTGATTCAGGGCGAATATGCCGTGAGCAACAAGCCAAACGTCGTGATCTCCACGTTGCTCGGGTCATGTGTTTCCGCGTGCCTTTGGGATGACAAAGCACATGTCGGCGGTTTGAACCATATCGTTTTGTCCACAGAAGCAAGTGGGGACACCAGATCCGCCTATCACGGGGTCAACGCGATGGAAATTCTGATCAATGACCTTGTCAAGCTGGGAGCCTCGCGCGGGCGCTTGCAGGCGAAAATCTTTGGCGGTGCGCGCATGATCAAAGGCTTGAGTGATGTGGGGTCGAGCAATGCGGCTTTCGTCGAGTCGTTTCTCGAGCGTGACGGAATTCCGTGCATCAGCAAAAGTGTCGGCGGCACATCTGCGCGCAAAATCCAGTTCTGGCCGACAACAGGGCGCGCACGACAGATGCTTGTGGGGGCGGGCGACATTCGCGAGGAAGTCCCCGTGGTGCGCGCGCCCCCGCCAAGCGACGATGTCGAACTATTCTAGGACCGCTTTCGACCGAGGTTCCGGATCAAAGCCCGGAACCTCGGACGCAAAACGCAGTGCTAGTGGTTGTCCCTCGGAGTACCCTTATGAGCGATGTCCTGATAGCGGTCAGCCCCGTCAAGTATCATACCTTCCGAGAACGGGCGCACTTTTTCACGGAAAATCTCCTGCCAAGGCGACTGACTTTCTGGGGTAAAGGGCCGTGCCGGAAGAGCGGCACGCCGCTCCTCAAGCGTTGTTTGCGGCACAAGCATGTCGGCCGTGCAGGTATTGAGGTCGATGCGAATGCGGTCGCCCGTCTGTACCAAAGCAAGCCCGCCCCCGTCGGCGGCCTCGGGAGACGCGTTGAGGATCGAGGGCGAACCCGAAGTTCCCGATTGCCGCCCGTCGCCGACACAGGGCAAGGCGTGAATGCCTTGTTTCAAAAGGTAGGCCGGTGGGCGCATGTTGACCACCTCTGCCCCGCCAGGATAACCGATCGGCCCTGCGCCGCGCATGATCAGCACGCAATGGGCGTCAATACCCAGACGCGGGTCATCAATCCTTTGGTGAAAATCTTCGGGTCCATCAAAAACGATCGCGCGTCCTTCAAACGCGTTCAGGTCGCGCGGGTTCGACAGATACCTGTCGCGAAACTCGGCCGAGATAACGGATGTTTTCATCAGCGCAGAGTCAAACAAATTGCCCTTGAGATTGATGAAGCCCGCATGTTCGGTCATCGCGTGCGTCACGGGTTTGATGACATCGCAGTTTTCGGTCTGCTGTGCTGAGCAATTCTCGGCCATTGTTTTGCCGTTTACAGTCAACGCATCCGGGTGCGGCAAAAGCCCGGCCCGAAGCAGCTCTGCGATTACTGCGGGGACACCACCGGCGCGATGATAATCCTCTCCGAGGTATTCACCCGCAGGCTGCAAATTCACAAGAAGCGGAATTTTGTGCCCGATTTCTTGCCAGTCATTGTTGTCAAGTGCGACACCAATGTGGCGTGCAATCGCATTCAGGTGAATGGGCGCGTTGGTAGACCCGCCGATCGCAGAATTGATCACGATCGCATTTTCAAACGCTTGTCGGGTCATGATCTGCGAAGGTCGCAGGTCATCGATGACCATATCCACAATCCGGCGTCCGGTTTCATAACTTATCTGCCCGCGTTCGCGGTAAGGTGCGGGGATTGCTGCGGCCCCAGGAAGTTGCATGCCTAGCGCTTCGGCCAGTGAATTCATCGTGGTCGCGGTGCCCATCGTATTGCAATACCCCACCGAGGGCGCAGACGAGGCCACCAACTCCAGGAAGCCCTCGGCATCAATCTCCCCTGCGGCAAGCATTTCGCGGGCTTGCCAAACGATCGTCCCGGATCCGGTACGTTTGCCCCGAAACCAGCCGTTCAACATCGGTCCGACGGACAGGGCGATGGCCGGAATGTTGACCGTAGCCGCCGCCATAAGCAGCGCAGGAGTGGTCTTGTCGCACCCGATATTCAACACAACACCGTCAATGGGATAGCCAAAAAGCGTCTCGACAAGAGACAGGTAGGCAAGATTGCGATCCAGCATCGCGGTGGGGCGCTTTCCCGTTTCCTGAATGGGATGCACGGGGATTTCGATGACCGTCCCGCCGGCGGAGATAACGCCGTCGCGCACCCGCTTGGACAATTCGATATGATGGCGGTTACAGGGGCTAAGGTCGCTACCGGTTTGTGCAATGCCGATAATCGGTTTGCCCGACTGCAATTCGGCCCGCGTCAAGCCGTAGTTGAGATAGCGTTCAAGATAGAGCGCGGTCATTTCGGGGTTGGCGGGGTTGTTGAACCATTCCTGACTGCGCAACGGGGTTTTCGGGGTTTTTTGGGTCATTTAACCGCTCCATCCGCCATCAATGATATGAGGTTGACCCGTTGTGAAGGCGCTTTCGTCCGAGGCAAGATAAACCACGAGAGCTGCGATTTCTTCGGCTGTGGCGATGCGGCCCATGGGCTGCCGGGCGATGAAACGTTCCATCGCAGTGTCATAATCGCCCGTCGCATGCAGCCGTTCATGCAAAGAGGGGCTTTCGACGGTGCCCGGACAGATGCAATTGCACCGGATCCCTTTGGTGATGAAATCGACGGCTACCGATTTTGTGATGCCGATAACGGCTGCCTTTGTTGTGCCATAGATAAAGCGGTTTGGAGCCCCGATGATCGACGAACAGGCCGAAGACATGTTGACGATCGAACCGCGACCGCGCTCCAGCATTCCGGGAAGGGCAGCACGGATCATGCGCTGCATCGAGCGGACGTTGAGATCAAAGGCAAAATCCCACTCGTCGTCGGTGGCTTCGAGGATTGTCCCGTGATGGACAAATCCTGCACAGTTGAAAAGGATGTCCGGATCGGCTGTTGCAACGCCATCGGCCACAGATTTGGCGTCACGAACATCAAGCTTGAAGGCGGTTATCGAAGGATCATTTGCCACCAGCGCGTCAAGCGCATCGGTGTTGATATCGGTCGCAAAGACAGTTGCCCCTTCGGCTGCCATTGCAAGAGCTGACGCGCGACCAATCCCCTGACCTGCGGCTGTGATCAATGCACGCTTACCTGCTAAACGCCCGTTTTCCATGAATCCCCCGAAGCCGTCTTTGACGGCGTTTTGTGTGTTGCTTTGCGCAAAGGATCGCAAATTTACCTGTCTTTGCGCAAGAGCGCATATGCAGGGCGGGAAATTCCGCTTGCCAAGGCAGGGCGATACCGGCAGCCATTGTCGAGAAATGCAAAGGAGTGGCGGACATGACACAGCGGGTTCTGATAATTGGCGGCGGCGGAATGGTCGGGCAAAAACTTGCCAGTGCTTTGAAAGTTCAGGGCATTAAAGGTGATCGTGATGTCGAGATCACTTTGTTCGATATTGGTTTTGCCGAGGGCGGGGTACAGGTGCACGAGAGCATAACCGGTGATCTGTCGGCGCCGGAACAGGCGAGTTTGCTTGCGGCGCGAAGGCCCGACATCATCTTTCACCTGGCCGCGATCGTATCGGGAGAGGCGGAAACGGATTTCGATCTTGGATGGTCCGTAAACATGATGGCCGTTTGGCACTTGCTGGAGGCGCTGCGCACCGAGCACTTGTCCAGCACAGGTCGCTACGTGCCGCGACTGGTGTTCACGTCTTCGATTGCCGTGTTCGGGGGGCCGTATCCGGACAGGATCGGAGATGATTTTCTAACCGCGCCGCAAACATCTTACGGTGCTCAGAAAGCCATTGGCGAATTGATGGTAAACGACTTCAGTCGCAAGGGATACATCGACGGAATGTCGATTCGGCTGCCGACAATCTGCGTGCGTCCCGGAAAGGCGAACAAAGCCGCCAGTTCCTTTTTCTCGGGTATTATCCGGGAACCGCTCAACGGACTCGAGGCGATTTTGCCTGTGCCGGATAGCGTGCGCCATTGGCACGCAAGTCCAAGAGCCGCGGCCCAGTTTCTGATCCATTCGGCAGAGCTTGATACGGGATTGCTTCTGGGACGCCGGTCATTAAGTCTTCCGGGGGTGTCGTGCACAGTCGCCGAACAGATCGAGGCCCTTCGTGATCTGGCAGGAAACGATGTCGTGCGGCTCATCCGGTCGCAACCCGATCCAGCGGTGGCAAAGATTGTGAGCGCATGGCCGCAAGACTTCGATCCGCAACGGGCCACGGCCCTCGGCTATAAAGCCGAAAGTGATTTCAAAGAAATCATCAGGATCTACATGGAGGACGATTTGCCAACGGCGCAGGCTTCACGCGCTTAGATCAAAATTGACTCAGGTTGCTAAAGCCATGTCACGGCGGCCTCGTATTCGCCGGCGCCCGTTTCTCCTTCGAATCTGGCCACCTCGGCTTTGCTTGGGCCGGCTCCGAAAAGGCGGCGGGTCCGGGCGAGTTTTGCTTGTGAGATCAACGGCCCAGCATCAACGGTATCGTCATGTGACAGATGCGCAAGAACGGCTGTCAGCAGCGTAGCAATATCTGCCTGTCTCTGGGTTAGCTCGTCCATGGACTGAATGTCCGACATCTGTTCGTGTGTGAGCTTGCTGGCGGCAAGCATCGGGACGAGTGAATGCTGGAAGGCCGCAAGATCCTGACCGATCACGGTTGCCTCGCAAGCGAGATGCCCCAGAAAATCGGTCAGTCTTATACGGTCCGCGCTTTGCTCGGTTCGAGGTGCACCGCCGCGGGCCGCAGCCATAATCACAGCCGCCCCACCACGGCTTCGATACAGGCGCGCAAGTCTTTTGGATCGAAAGGTTTTTTCATGAAATTGTTCATCCCCAGCTTCTTTCCCCCTTCGATAATCTGCTTTTCAGCCTTTCCGGTAATCAGAATGAAACCGATTTTCTTCAGGGTCGGCGAGGACCGCAAAGCATGTAAAAGATGAAGCCCGTCCATTCCGGGCATGTTGTAGTCGGAAACAACAAGATGCGCGGGTTTCTGGTTAAGGGCGGCGAGTGCTGCTTGGCCGTCTGCGGCGTCGCGAACGTTGCGGATGCCGAACGAGTCAAGTGCCTGAAGTATCAGACCGCGGCTCGTTGACATATCATCGACCACCATGACATGCAATTGATCTCTAAGCGCCATTGTCTACTCCTGAGCCTGCATTATTGTTTCTTTTGAGTGCTTTATGATCATCACGACGTTGCCGTGAGGCGGTAGGTGGTGTGGCCGACTGCCTCGAAGGCGGTGTTTGCTTCCGGCTCGATACGCTCGGAATGCCCAACAAAAAGTGTGGCTCCGGGAAGGCACACACGTTCAAATTTTGGCCAAAGTGCATTTTGGGTCTCCTGTGCAAAATAGATCACGACGTTCCGGCAAAAAATCACATCGAATTTTCCGCTGAATGGCCAAGGGCGCATCAGGTTTAGTTCCCGAAACGTGATCATATCGCGAAGCCGCTGATTGACGGAATACACCTTGCTGGGAAACAATTTGCTGGCCTTGGTCTCGACTTGCGTAAAATAGGTTTGCCGCCAATCGACCGGTAACGGTTTGAGCATCGTTTCGTCATAATGCCCTTGTCGCGCACGGGTTAGCACCTCGGGGTCTATGTCGGTTGCGAGTATTTTAACGTCATGGTTTTTTGCATCTGGCCAAGCCGTGAGAAGGGTCATGGCCATGGAATAAGCCTCTTGTCCGCTGGAGCATCCAGCCGACCACAAACGAATGCGCGCACCCTTTCGCCCGCGTTCGATAAGATCGGGCAAAACATCTTCCTTCAGCACCCTGAAATGGTAGTCCTCGCGCAAGAAACTTGTCACATTCGTTGTTAGTATCGAGATCAAGGTCCGACGCTCTTCGTTGGCGTCCTGACTTTTGAGGATTTCGATATAAGACTTGAAATCCGGAAGCCTTAGGATCTTCAGGCGTTTGCTTAGGCGTGCGAAAACCATAGTTGCTTTTTCTTTCGGGATCATCAGGCCGGCCTCGTTGTGAGCGAGGTTCGAGATGAAGGAAAACTCCTCATCGCTAAAGTGGACAGCGTCGGATTTCGGCATCGTGAACGCTTGAGCCGACGGTGGAGGCGTCATGCTGCATCGGCCTCCATTGCGGGGTGAACAGAGTCGAGATCGAGAACACGCAGCATCCGGCCTTCGACAACGGTAAGAGCGCGAATATAGCTTTGACCTCTCTCCGAAGACATATCGGGGGGGGGCTGCAATTCGCTTTGCGGGATGGACAAGATGTCTGACACTGCATCCACAACCAGCCCGACGGTCTGACCATTGACCTGAACAACGATGATCACGTTGCGTTCGGTCGCGGCAAGCACCTCCAGTCCGAGCCTTTTGGCAAGATCGATAATCGGCAGGACCGTCCCGCGCAGATTTATGACGCCGCAAACATGTGCCGCGGCATGCGGAAGCGGTGTTGCCCGCGACCAGCCCCGGATCTCGCGCACCGACATTATGTCGACTGAGTATTCCTGTTCTGCGACCCGAAACGAGAGCAATTCTAAGTCTTGTGCGTTGGTTGCAGAGGTTTTGCTGTCTGTCATGGTGCTATCCTGCGAATTCCAAGCTGTTTGAGGTTTGCTTATTGCGGCCTATCGCGCTTGCCATCAGATCGACGGGGTCTACGATAAGTGCGATCTGCCCGTCTCCAAGAATGGTTGCGGCGGCAATTCCGGGGACCCTGCCATAGGCCTCTTGCAGGCCTTTGATCACAACTTGCCGTTGCTCTTCGATTGCATCGACCAGAATGGCGGCGCGCGACCCGTCCTCCTGGGTTATCAAAAGCACTACAGCCCCTTCGAAGGTTGCAGGCGAGGTGCGATACCCCAGTTCGGCCCCGAGATCGAGAAGTGGCACGAATGTATCGCGGACATGGATCACGTTGCTGTTCGGGCCAAGGGTCCGCACATCGCCTTTTTGAAGGCTGACTGTTTCGACAATTGTACCCAATGGCACCACAAGCGTTTCTCCGGCAACTTTAACGACCATTCCGTCCAGAACCGCCAGCGTTAGCGGCAGGCTGATCGAGAATGTCGTGCCTTTGCCCATGTGGGATGTGATCGAGATTCGCCCGCCAAGCGCCTGAATGGCCGAGCGCACAACATCCATCCCGACACCGCGCCCCGAAAGGTTCGAAATTTCCGTTGCCGTTGAAAACCCCGGCATGAACAGCAATGCATCGATTTCGTTATCGCTCAGTTCTGCACCGGCAGGAATAAGCCCCTTGCTTTCGGCGATGCTCTGGACTTTGGGGCGGTTGATGCCCGATCCATCGTCAACAATTTCGATGATGACACGGCCTGATTTATGGGCGGCAGAAAGTGTCACGGTGCCGTCTTCGGATTTTCCGTTGGCAAGACGATCGGCACTGTTTTCGAGGCCATGATCGACCGCGTTGCGGATCATATGCGTCAGAGGGTCAGCCAGCCGTTCGATTACAGTTTTGTCGACTTCCGTATTTTCACCGATAGTCACAAAGTTGACCCGCTTGCCAATCGTTGCAGAGGATTCCCGTACAATTCTCGACATACGCTGGAACAGCGATTTAACGGGTTGGGCGCGAATCATCATGACACTGTCTTGAATGTCGCGCGTCAATTGCATGAATTCTTCAAGGCCGGATGTGACCTGTGAATTGGTGTTCAGGCCGGCCTCGGTCACACTTTGCGAGAGCATCGCCTGATTGATCACCAGTTCTCCGACCAGATTTACAAGGCGGTCGATCCGATCAAGATCGACTCGAACGGTGGGGTTCGCAGTCGGGGCGTTCTTTTCAGTCTTGGGCCGAGCCGAGGTCGCTGGCGCAGCATTCGCGACCGGTGGCTTTGGGATTTCAGGACCATTTATTGTCTTTGCAGCTGGCGGCCTCAATTCGGGCGGCAAAGGCGGCGGAACGAAGTCAGCGTCGTCGCCTCCGATGTCGTCCAGAGAAGGAAGGCCGGGCATTTCGAGTATCCCCAGACCAGAATT
>JBLIFE010000056.1:0-9676 GCA_047633515.1 Paracoccaceae bacterium
GGTTCTCGAACGGCATGACCGTGTGGGTCGGCTCGGGGATGCCCTTGGGAAATGTATAGCTGCCCTTGAGGGTAGGTTTTGTGATGTCGCTGGCATCCAGCACCCGGAACCCTGCGTGCATGTAGGCTGCCCAGAGCTCGTCGCCACAGCGCATGGCGTGATGCAAGCGCGTGCTTTTGCCCTCCCAGGTGGGCGTCTCGCCGCCCGCCAGATGCTGTCCCGGCTCGTGCCAGCGGGACACTTCGGTCGGATTGGTCGGGTCAGAGATGTCATAGGTCACAAGGATATTGCCGATATATCCTTCCATTTCGGTCGAGATATAGGCATATTTCTCATCCATATCAAAGCGGTGCACACCGAACCCGTGGGTTTTGACATAGGACAACAGCTTGGGTGCGGTCTTGTCCGAGATATCCCAGACCCGAAAACCACCCTCGTTATAGCCCCGCGCAATGGCCTCATCAAAAAGAGTGATATCGGCTTCGGTGACGCCCAACCGGTCTGCCAGCACGGCAGCCGGGGCATCGTGCCCCAGTTCGTCGCGCAGTTCGTGGCGCAGCGCGGCCAGACTGTCGCCCTTACGCAGGAAGTGGCGGTTATCCTTTTCTACATTCGTGATCATCAGATCACCCAGCACGCGGACTTTGTGACAATGCGAATAAGGATCGGGCGGTGGCAGATGCGTGACGACCACCGGATTTGACGGGTCCGAGACATTGATGATCGAGGTCCCCATCGGGGGCCTCATGTGACCGATATACGCATAATCGCCCTGCACAACGATCTGGCCGCCACCGGCAATTTCAAGATGGCCAAGCAGTTGGATATTGCGCGACAGTTGATATTCGATTTCGACTTTCATCAGGCTGCAAGCCCCTTCTTTTTACGTTGCCAGTCCATGAGCGGCGGAACGATCAGTGACAGGGCCAGCATGACCCAAAGCACGTTGCCGATATTGGACGAGAAAAGCGTTGTGATATCTTCGTTGGATTTTTTCAAAGCCCGCAGGAAATAGGTTTCCAGAAGCGGACCAAGGATCACGCCGATCAGAATGGCGGCCACGTGGTAGCCTGTGCGACGGGCGATATAGCCCAGAACACCAAAGCCCAGTGCCAGATACATATCGAACATGTATTCGCGCGGCACAAACCCGCCCACCAGCGTAAAGGCGATGATGACCGGCGCAAGATAGATCGTCGGGATCGTCGTGACCCGGCTCATGTACCGACTCAAGGGCAGGATGGTCAGGAACATGACCAGATAAGAGACGGCCATCGCCATGAACATGCCGTAACCGACTTTCGGCTGATCCTCGAACAACGAAGGCCCGAAGCTGACACCGTGGAACTGCATTACGACCAGCATAATTGCCGCCGTTGCGCCGCCCGGAATACCCAGCACCAGAAGGGGCACAAGGGTGCCCGAGGTCACGCCGTTATTGGCCGATTCAGGCGCAATAAGCCCCTCGGGATGGCCGGTGCCGTAAAGCTCGGGTGTCTTCGAGAATGACCGTGACTGCTGATAGGCCACAAAGCTTGCAATCGAGGCGCCCGCGCCGGGGATCACGCCGATGACCAGACCGATGATACTGGTCCAGACAATGTGCCACCACCGTGTTAGCGCCACACGAACACCGACGAATGTTGCCTCCCAGCTGGGCTTTTTGACTTCGGTTATGCCCTCTTTTGCGATGATCGACGATTTCTCGATTATGATGAACGCCTCTGAGACAGCAAACAGCCCCACAAGCGCCGGGATCAGCGGCACACCGTCGTAAAGCTCGAGAACGCCAAACGTGCCTCGCGGCGTGGCCCAGATCGAGTCGGTACCGATAAAGCCGATCATCAGACCAAAGAAGCCCGCGATCAGCCCCTTGAGCATGTCCTGCGCAGCTATCGAGGCGATCAGCGAGATGCCGAACAGCATCACCACAACCATCTCGACCGAGTGCATGTAAAAGCCGACACGCGCCAGAATTGGCATTGTGATCAGCGCAAGGATCGTGGTGAGCAGCCCGCCAAGGCACGAGGCCACAAACGAGATTGCCAATGCCTCTTGTCCGCGGCCCGCTTTGGCCATCGGATATCCGTCAAGTGGCGTGGCGGCCGCCCCCGCGGTGCCGGGAATATTCACAAGGATCGCCGGAATACCCGCCCCCATGCGTGCCGAGCAATAGAGCGACACCATGAACACAAGACCGGTCTCGAGGTTCATCGACAAGGTCAGAGGCATCAGGATGATGATCGTGTTCGCTGCGCTAAAGCCCGGAATACCACCGACGATCAGCCCCAGAAAAATGGTTGGAATGATGACATACCAATAACCGATGGTCTCGATAAAGACCTCGAGCAAAAGTGAAGCTGTACTATCCATTTGCCAATGCCGCCTTCATGAAGTCCTCGAACAGGCCACGCGGAAACCGCGTATCGAATGCGTAGATAAAGACAGCCCAGCCGCCCAGAGACATCAAAAGCGAAATCGTGGTGATCAGGACAAGCCGCTTGCCCCGTCCCAGAACTGCCATGCTGAGCGACAGGAACAAAAAGGTCGCAAGCGTAAATCCCAGCTTGTCGATAAAGACGGTATAACCGACGGTCGTCGCCAAAAGCCCGATCCGCCCGGACGTGATATCGTTCCGGTTGAACAGGGTTGCAAACCCAAGCGTCCCTGCACCGCGTTTGTAAATGAGAAAGCACCGAAGAAAGAAAACGCTGCAAACGGCAAGCAGGATGCCACCGATGAAAAATGCACTGATCTTGGCGAGCCAGGTCGAGCTCCAGATCGTGCTGAAGTAATAAAAGGTGAAAACAACTGCGACCACTGGGATCACCAGTTCCGCGCCGAGCTGTTGGCGGGGCTTTAAGTTTTCCGATGGCATTGCAAAGCCTTTCTGGGTCCCGACAGGACACAACATCGAATTGGAAGACGGGGGAAGGATCGCAGGCGGGCCAACGCAAGGTGCAAAGGCCCGCCCCGATGCTGATCAAACGTAGATCAGATGAGGATCACGCGCCGCTAAGCAGTGGCTTGTAGCGCTCGCCAAGCTCGAGCATGGCCGATTTGAATGCCTCACATTCCTCGATGCCGCCATAGTTCAGATACTCCGGAGTACCCTTCGAGGCGATGTAGGCGTCAAGCAGGGCAGGATCCTCGAACGTTTCGCGGAAGGTGCGGGTCAGCACCTCGAGGCGGTCGGGGAAATCGTCGGCGGCCTTTTTGTGAATGCCGAACGCACGTGCCGAAAGCATTTCAGGCAGGTCCATGCCAAAAGCGTCGTTGATGTTGGGCGCATTGTCCAGCTGCTCACCAACACGGTTCTCGCCAAAGACCAGCAGTGTTTTAACCGAATCTCCCGCCGCAATTGCCGAGCCGGATGTCAGGACAGAGAAATCGACCTCGCCGGTCACAGCACCTGCAACCGTTCCCTTGCCGCCCTTGAGCGGGATCAGGTTGAATTCGACCCCGATCTTTTCGCCCAGTGCCAGCAGCCCGATAGAGGCGGGGTGCGCCATCCGGCTGGTGCCGACGTTCAGTTGGCGCTTTTTGCCTTCAGAGATAATATCGTCCATCGTCTTGAGCGAGCTTTCGGCCCCCACAAACAAACAGCACGGGTCGGTATCAACACGGCCGAAGTAGAAATAGTCGTTGATGTCAAAACTCGGGCGCTGCATCGCCCAGTTCAACACTTCCGGCCCCATGTTGCCGAAGATAAGATTATAGGCATTTGGCTCGCTTTTGCCCATGTAGATCTCGTAGCCGACCCGCCCTGATGCTCCGGGGTAGTAGCCCGGCTCGAACTCGGTGCCCAGCTTGGTCTTCCAGATGCTTGTAAATGCACGGAAGTTACGGTCTGCGCCGCCACCTTCGGCAGTCGGGATGATCACGTTCATGTTGCTCGCGGGGAATTGCTGTGCCCGCGCGATGCCGGGCATTGCAAGCGCCACGCCCGAGGCCGCAGCCGTTGTTTTCAGAAAACCGCGTCGGTTCATTGATGTCGTTTTGGTCATAGTTACCTCCGTTGATGATAATGTGCGCATTTCTTAATCATTGTTCCCGCAGGCTTGCGCAGCCGTGGCGGGTTTGTTGTGGGGTTGCCGGCGTGGCCGGATGCGGGCCGGACGGGTCAACTGTCCAGCAATGTGTCGTGAAACAGATCTTCGGGGGCCACGCGTGCGGCGGCCAGATGCTGCTCCATGGAATAGCGGCAGATCGCGTCGATCTCGTGCCGGTTTGTTTTGAAACCATACGACCAGTAATCGGGGCCGAGGGTTGCAAGCGTCCGCTCCATCGATGCGCCCAGCCACGGCAACGACAGACGGTTCGCATTGCCGAGCCAGACAGACCGCAAGCGCGCCATGGCCAGATCCCGCGACGCGACAAACCCGTCAAAAAGCGCGCGCGGCAGCCACGGGTGCTCTTTTGCGATGGATTTGCGCAGCCCGATCAGGTGCATGATCGGAAAAAAGCCGGTCTTGCGGTGGTAGGCCTGCTCGGCGACCTCGAAATCGGGGAACAGCCGCACGAGGTTAGGGTCGCCGCGCAAAAACGCGGCCGGTGGCTTAGGCGCAAGGAGGCCGTCGATCTCTCCGGCGAGCAGTAGATCCTGCAAGGTTTCGCCGTCGCGAATAGGCTCCACCACCATGTCCGGTGGCAACGCCAGCTCCAGCCGCTCGCGCCGTATCCCTTCGTCCAACGCCCCCGTCCGCCAGCGGATTTTCGAGCAATCAACCCCGTATTCATCCGACAAAATACCCCGCATCCAAAGCGCGGCCGTCATCTGGTACTCTGGAACACCGATGGTGCGATCCGCAAAGTCGGCTGGCGACGTGATGCCCGAACCGGCGCGCGCAAAAAAGCCCGAGTGGCGAAAGGCGCGGCTCACAAAGGCCGGAATAGCGGTGTAATCGGACCCGCCGCGCGACAATTGCAGCACATAGCTCGATACAGACATCTCGGTGATGTCAAAGCGCGCGTCCTGCACGGCCCACGGAAAAAGTTTCGCCGTCGGATGTACCTCGCACGCTAGCGTAACATCGGGGATCGTCACCCGACCGTCATGAAGTGCCATGACGCGGTCGTGATCCCACGTGCCCAGTGTCAATGCTACCATTGTCCTGTCCCCGATCCGAAAAATACGACGGCCCGCCCAACACTCATTCTGCGGCTACCTTGCGAGCCATAAGTGCTGTCTCGACAGAACTCAGATGACGATGCATTGCTTCATGGGAGCGTGCGGCATCGCGCCTGACAATCGCGTCAAAGATAGCGTCATGTTCAAAAAAGCTATGGTGATTATCGGGGGGGCAGCTTTGGTCGTTGCGCCCGCGCGACCACACGACCGCCCGTCGCACTGCGTTCATCTGGTCAAAAAGCGACAGCAACAACACATTGCCAGCCGAGCGCGCGACCATGCGGTGAAACCAGTTGTCGCAGGTTTCGTACTCGCGCCATGTCCGCGCAGCCCGGGAGCCAATGATGCTGCTTTTCATTTCCTCAAGGTTTTCGGCGCTGGCATTCACAGCCGCTTCGGCTGCCAGAACGGGCTCGAATTTCAGGCGTGCGCGGATGACTTCTCCGGGGCTGCTGCGTGCGGCGATTGCCGACAGCGACGTAAGGTCCTCTGTCTCCGGCTTGGGGCCGACAAAGGTGCCTTTTCCAACCTGACGCCACAGCGCGCCTTCCTTTTCGAGAACGGAAAGGACCTTGCGCAGGTCGCCGCGCGATACGCCCAACACGGCGCATAACTCGCGCTCTGCCGGAAGTTTTGCGCCGGGGCCTGTTTCCGCTTGGGCCAACCAGGCCCGTAATTGCGTCATCGCAGCATTCACGCCGTTTGACATCCGTTTCTCCTCCCAAGTGGAAACGGGTGCGAATTTTGCCTTCGCTTATCCGATTGCACCAATGGTCTAACCATTACGCTATTGGTCAAGGATTGGCCAGTTTTTGTCAACAGTTTTGTTCTGGCCAGATTTTAGGACGGGAGGGAGCATGGCCGGATTGGCGCGGCGGGGGTTTTGCGCAAAGGCTAAGACACACCTGTCTGGCCCCTGAGCGGAACCGTTTTACGGCTTTGACAGCCTGCGTTACAAAGCGGGCGACGTCAGAGTGCGTCACTCATGATTTCGACCAATGCCTCGCGCTTTAGCGCGACAGGATTGCCCTTCATGGAAGACGACGCTTCGGCTTCGTTGGCGATCGGATCAAGCGCGCTGGCCGTTAACCCCATTTGCCCGAGGCGCGGCAATCCCCAATTGGACATGCAACTCTCCAGCGTCGCGACAGCCGCCGTTTCATCCCCGCCCAGCGCCTGTGCAATCCACACAGAAACCTCTTGGAAACGCTCAATAGGATGTCCGGCGCTTTGACATGCCTTCAGGTTCATTGCCAGAACCGGCGGCAGGAGCCGGCCGCACAATGCCCCGTGCGGTGCGCCGATCCGTCCGCCCAGTACCCCGGCCAATCCGTGAACTGCGCCCAGCCCCGAATTGGCCAATGCGATCCCGCTGGTAAAGCTGGTAAAGGCCAGATCGTCGCGCGCGGCGGGGTTCTCTGCCTCCATCAACTGTGCCAACGCGTTCAGCCCGCGGGGAATTGCGGCGCGGCACAAGGCATCGGTTAGGGGGTTGGCACGGCACGACAGATACGGCTCGATCACTTGGGTAATGGCATCAAGCCCCGAAGCAAGCGTCACCGCGCGCGGGCTATTGTCGGTCAGGGCCGGATCGACAATTGCCAGATCCGCAAGCATCCGGTCATCGCGCAACGATACCTTTCGTCCGTGCCCGGGCACGGAAATAACAGCGTTCTTGGTCATTTCGGCACCGGTGCCGGCGGTCGTGGGGATCGCGACAAAGGGCAGGGGGGCATGATCCAGCGGCAGGCCCGCGCCCACGACCTCAAGGTGGTCGAGCGCAGCACGGCGCCCCGGTGCCAGCGCCGCAATGGCCTTGCCAAGATCCAGCACAGAGCCACCGCCCACTGAAACGATGACATCTGCCCCGAACTTGCGCACGATGTCCAACGTGCTTTCCAGCGCCGGCAGGTCAGGTTCGCTCCGCACGACAATCGTGGTCAAGACGCCCCCGCCTTGTGTCAAGCGTTGCGCAAACCCGTCAACCCAGGCCACCGCCCCGCCCCGCACAAGTACAACGCGCTGTCCAAAGGCGCGAACGTCGTGATGTGCGTTTGCCGCGGTGTCCCGCCCGAAAACGATTCTGGTCGGGGTGAGAAGGCTGAAAGGTGTCATTTTTGTTCCAGTCTGGCAGGCAAGGTTGTTTTGTAACGGGCTAGGCTGTGTGGGGGGGCTTTATGACGGGCTAGTCGGGCTTTGCGTCGGCTTCGGTGTGGTATTGGGTCAACAGGGCGATTTCTTCGACCGAGCCCAGCATGACTGAGACCCTTTGATGCGGTCCCGACGGAGGAATGTCGAGAATCCGCTGCCGGCCGGTCGTGGCGATCCCGCCGGCATTCTCGACCAGCATCGCCATCGGGTTGGCCTCGTACATCAGCCGCAATTTGCCGCCCGCTTTGTGGTTGCCGCTGTCGGTTGGGTACAAAAACACCCCGCCACGGGTCAGGATACGGTGCACATCGGCCACCATCGACGCAGTCCAGCGCATGTTGAAGGCTTTGCCCCGTGGGCCGGTGTCCCCGGCAACGCATTCGTCGATATACCGGCGTACCGGATCTTCCCACATCCGGTAGCGCGACATGTTGATCGCAAATTCGGCGGTCTTTTCGGGAATCGTCATGTCGGGGTGGGTCAGGCGAAAATCGCCTGTACCGTGGCGATTGGTAAATCCGGTCACGCCGTGCCCTGTGGTCAGCACCAGCATCGTCGACGGCCCGTATACCGAATACCCTGCACAGACCTGACGGGTGCCTTTGTGCAAAACATCCCTGCCTTCGCCCTGCTCGACCTGCATAACGGCAAAGATCGAGCCGACCGACAGGTTCACGTCAAGGTTGGATGATCCGTCCAGCGGGTCGAAATACAGCAGGTAATCGCCCGGCTCGGGGTCTTTGAGCCATGTCACCTCGTCGACCTCTTCGGAGATCAGCGCCGCAAGGCGCGGGCTGTTCGAGCAGATACGGGTGAATTCTTCATCGGCCAGAATATCGAGCGTCTTTTGGGTTTCGCCTTGAATATTTGTGCTCTGGCTGGACCCAAGAATGCCTCTGAAGGCGCCGTTGCGGATGTGGTTTGCGATCGTGCGGCACGCGCTGGCGACGTCTTCGAGCAGGAAAATCAGATTGGGATCCAGCGGATCGGGGCGGTTGGCATCCGTCAGAAACCTGCGCAGGGTTGGTGAGTCCATCTTTTCGGGGTCCTTCAGGCTGTCATTGTGGCCGCAACGGCCCGTTTCCACGCTGCATAACGGCTGTCGCGCAACGCAGTGTCCATCTGTGGTGTGAACGTCCGGTCAAGCGCCCAGCTTTTTGCAAAACCGCTTTGGTCGGGATAGACACCTGCGCGCATTCCCGCAAGCCATGCCACGCCCAGCGCCGTTGTCTCGGGAACCTTTGGCCGGTCGACGGGGGCGCCGATGATGTCGGACACAAACTGCATGGTCCAGTCGCTGGCACTCATGCCGCCATCGACACGCAAAGTGGCGTCGCCTGCGGGTGTTGACCAGTCAGCCTGCATCGCCTCCAGCAGGTCGCGGGTCTGGAAACCCACACTTTCGAGTGCCGCGCGGGCCACTTCGGCGGGACCGGTGCCGCGGGTCAGCCCGTACATTGCACCGCGGCATTCGGGGTTCCAATACGGCGAACCAAGACCGACAAAGGCAGGCACAAGGATAACATTCTGGTTCGGATCAGCGGTTTCAGCAAGTGATTGGGTTTGCGGTGCGGCGTCGATAATCTGCAACCCGTCGCGCAGCCATTGCACGACCGCGCCCGCGATAAAGATTGACCCTTCAAGCGCATAGGTCGGTTTGCCGTCGAATTGATACGCGATGGTTGTCAGCAGCCGGTTGGCCGATGCTACGGGCGTGTCGCCGGTATTGAGCAGGGCAAAGCATCCGGTTCCATAGGTGGATTTCAACATCCCCGGCTTGAAACAGGCCTGTCCGATGGTGGCGGCCTGTTGATCACCGGCCACCCCGAGGATTGGGATCGGATGTCCGAAAAGGCCGGCCTCTGTCATGCCGAAATCGGCGGCGCAGTCTTTGACCTCTGGCAACATTTGGGGCGGGATATCGAACAGCTCACAGATCGACTGGCTCCAGCGGCCTTTGTGGATGTCGTAAAGCAGGGTGCGTGCGGCATTGGTGGCGTCGGTCACGTGGACCTTGCCGGCGGTAAGCTTCCAGATCAGATAACTGTCGACGGTGCCAAAAAGCAGTTCACCGTTAAGTGCGCGCGCCCGCGCCCCCTCCACGTTGTCAAGGATCCATTTCAGCTTGGTGCCCGAGAAATAGGGATCTGCCAAAAGCCCGGTACGGGCGGTGATCATTGGGGCATGGCCGCCAGCAACGAGGGTGCGGCAAAAGCCGGCGGTGCGCCTGTCTTGCCAGACGATGGCATTGTAAACGGGGCGTCCGGTTGCACGCTCCCAGACCAGCGTCGTTTCGCGCTGGTTCGTGATGCCGATGGCGGCAATATCTTGCGCGCCCAACCCCGCCCTGTCGAGAGCGGTGCGACATGTGCTGATGGTGCTCGTCCACAGATC
>JBLIFE010000057.1:0-9651 GCA_047633515.1 Paracoccaceae bacterium
GGGTCGTAACACCAAAAAGGTTAGAACAGCGGTCCACATGTTGTGACCGATCAGGGAGGAGAGCCCGCAATGGGCATTTTGCTGGGCGTTCTCACGCCATTGAAAGTATTCAATGATGCCGCACTCGCTGTGGGTCGCTTTCTGGCGGTGCTGGCCTTGGCGATAATGGTCTGTTTCATTCTGGCGCAGGTTTTCTTTCGCTATGTTATGAATGACGCCCTTCCGTGGCCCGACGAGGCCGCACGGTTTATGATGCTCTGGATGACCGGGCTGATCGCGCCGGCGGCCTATCGTCAGGGCGGGTTTGTGGCGATCGACATGTTCGAACGCGCCCTGCCCTCGCGTATCGCGCTTGGTGTCTCGCTGGGATTAATGAGCGTGTCGCTTGTGGTTCTGGTTTATCTGTTGCGCATCGGCTGGTCCGAGGTCACGGGCTTTGCAGGCTCTTTCAAAACCGCGTCGCTCTATACGTTCATCCAGCCAAGCTGGAGCAATATGAATATCGAATTCGGTTTGGCCAAGATGCCACGGTCGCACATGATGGCGTCTCTTGTTTTTGGCCTGAGCTTGATGATCGTTGTGAATATCGAACTTGTGCTGCGCACTTTTGTGCACCTTATGGGGGGGGGCGACCGACTTCAGCCGCTGAACAAGACAGATATGGCAGGTGCAGAATGAGTGTTCTTATCTGGTTTCTTCCAATTTTTCTTGTGATCCTGATGATGGGCTTGCCGGTGTTTTTTGCCCTTATGGCGGCACCGGGAGGGATTTTGTTGTTCGCCGGTCAGGAGAATGACCTAAAGCTGCTGTACCGGGCGCTGTACAACGGGATGGACAGCTTTCCGCTCATGGCGTTGCCGTTCTTTATGCTCGCCGGAGAGGTTATGAACCGCGGCGGCATCACGATGCGGCTTGTCGAGTTCTCACAAGCGTTTATGGGGCATTTTCGTGGCGGGTTGGCGCATGTGAACATCCTGTCGTCGATGCTGTTTGCAGGGCTTTCGGGGTCGGCTGTGGCAGATACCTCGGCGCTTGGCTCGACGCTTATTCCGGCGATGGAAAAAAACGGCTACACTAGGCGCTTTGCGGCGGCGATCACGGCGGCCAGTTCGGTTATCGGGCCGATCATTCCGCCCTCCGGCATCATGATCATTTATGCGTATGTGATGGGCGAGAGCGTCGCGGCGCTTTTTCTCGCCGGGATTGTGCCCGGCATTCTGGTCGGTGTCGGCCTGATGGTCATGGTGCGGCTGCTGGCCGACAAATACGACCTGCCAAAGGCAGAGCGGATCGTGCAACGCAACCAGACCCTCAGCACTGTTGAATACTGGGTGAGTTTTGCGTTGCTGCGCATCAACATCGGCGGGTTGCTTTATGCGCTGTCGGCACCCTTGCGGGATTTGGCAGGAGTAGCGGTCAGTGGCTGGACAGCCTTTGGATTGTTCCTGATTTTCTGCGGCGTGGCCCATAGCCTGTTGATGCGCTATCGCCGCGCCGTCAGCTCGGATTTCCGCATGGTCTGCAAAAAGGCAGTGGCGCCGTTGCAGACGCCGATCATTATCCTCGGGGGTATCCTGATCGGGGTCTTTACGCCCACAGAAGCCAGTGCGATCGCCGTCGCCTATGCCTTGATCGTCAGCTTCTTTGTGCTGCGCTCGATGACGTTGCGCGATCTGATACCAGTCTTGACGCGCTCTGCCATGGCATCGGCGACGGTCTTGTTGCTGGTGGGGGCCGCCGTCAGCTTTAAAACAGTGGTCGCGCTGTCGCAAGCGCCCCAAATTCTGGCCGATGCAATCCTCGGGTTGTCAGACAATCCGCTGATCTTGCTCTTTCTGATCAACATCCTGCTTTTTATTGTAGGAATGTTTCTTGATGCGGGGCCGGCAATTATCATTCTCGGACCGATCCTCGGGCCGATTTTTGTGGATATGGGCGTGCATCCTGTCCACTTCGCCATCATCATGTCCGTAAACCTGACTGTCGGGTTGGCAACGCCGCCCATGGGACTTGTGCTGTTTGTGGCATCAAGTGTGTCGGGGGAACGGGTTGAAACCATCGCAAAGGCCATCTTGCCATTCTTGGCTGTCGAAGTTGTCGTGATCTTTATGATCACCTATATTCCAGCCATTTCCATGACAATCCCGCGTCTTGCGGGTTTTGTGACACCATAAAGACAATAAATATAAAGGGAGGAGCTAACATGCTTAAGACGATGACGACAGCGGCGCTTACAGCCGCGATGATTTTTGGCGGCACGGCCGCGACATGGGCTGCGGGCCACGGCGAAAAGATGACGTTGCGGGCCACCGCCAACTCGAACGAGAATGACGAGGATTATGACGGACTAATCGTCTTCAAGAACTTCGTCGAGGCAGCCTCGAACGGAGCGATCGAAGTGGAGCTGTTTATTGGCACCCAGCTCTGCTCGAACGGGGCGGAATGTCTGGCCGGTGTGGCCGACGGATCGATCGACATCTATATTTCGACCTCGGGCGGTGCCTCGGGCATTTTCCCGTACGTTCAGGTGCTTGACCTGCCGTATCTGATGGCCGACGACCGCATCGCGGAAACTGTCCTTCAGGGCGATTTTACGCGCAAAATACGCGAGATGGCGCTGGTTGACAGTGACGATTCAATCCGGCTGATGACCATCGGCAACACCGGCGGGTGGCGCAACTTTGCCAACACCAAGCGCCGTGTCCAAAGCCCGTCCGACATGGGCGGCCTTAAAATCCGGACCGTAGTTGCCGACCTGCCACAAGAGCTGGTGAAGGCGCTTGGGGCCTCCCCGACCCCGATCCCGTGGCCGGAGCTTTTCACCTCGTTCCAGACGGGTGTTGTCGAAGGATCCAAGAACGGCATCACCGACATCATGGGCATGAAGTTCCCCGATGCCGGTCTGCAATACGTAACGCTGGACGGTCACGCCTATATGGGCGCGCTGTGGTGGATGAATAACGCACGTTTCACCGGCATGGATGATGCTATGAAGCGCGTAATCGTTGATGGATTCTATGCGCTCCAGCAGGCCACATTTGCCTCGCCCAAGCGTAAATCCATTCAGGCGTATGCCGATTTTGTCGCCGGTGGCGGCGATCTGTATGTGCCCAGCCCCGAGGAAAAGGCCGCATTCAAAGCCGCAGCTTCGCCCGTTTATGACTGGTTCAAATCGAACGTCGATGGCGGCGAGGTTATTTTTGACGCGCTGACAACCGCCGTTGCAGCCGCAGAAGCCGATATCGACGCCGGCCGCATGATGGACATGAAATAAGCATTCCAACTTGAAAACCGGAAAGGCGCGGTTCGGATATCGCGCCTTTCTCGCTTCAGATTTACCGGAACGGGTACATCCACACCCTATAATCATCGATCAAAACATGCGCCTTTTCAATCTGCTCCGCCGACATCTTCTTGCGCACTTCATCGACACTGATTGCGGCATCGGGGTCACCCCCTATCGTGCTGAGAGCATACCACATGTAAGCGCGTATAAGATCGGGGGCTGTCAGGCCAAGACCGGTTTCATAGTACCACCCGATCCCGGATTGCGCCCCCGGATGCCCCTTGAGCGAGGCCCGCAAATACCATTCGAACGCCCGGCTCACATCCCGCTCCACCCCAAGGCCAAGAGCATACATCACCCCGATCAGTTCCTCGGCGTCCGCATTGCCAGACCGCGCAGCAGGCCAAAGCGCGGCCCGCGCCTCGGCAAATTTGCCACTCTCCATCAGATCGCGCGCGTCTTCGATCTCGGCCTGAACCGGGGTCGCCAGACACGCCAACACGAACGCCATGCGAAGTGTAAATTTTTGCATCTGCTCTGCATCCTTTGGTTTGGTGCAGCCCCTGCCATGGCTGCCCCCCTTCCCGATCCATTGACCGATGCCGACTTTCTAACGCTGGATACCGGGCAGGCCAAGCTAGGACAGCTTTTGTTTTATGACAACATCCTGTCAGGAAACCGTAACATCAGTTGTGGAACCTGCCATCATCACGATCAAAACAGCGGTGACGGGCTTAGCCTCGGGATCGGCGAAGGCGGGCGCGGCGTGGGCCCCAAGCGTAATGGCGGACAAGGTAAAGACCGGATTGCAAAGCGCATTCCGCGCAACGCCTCGGCGCTTTGGAACCTTGGTCACAAAGACATCAACATTCTGTTTCACGACGGGCGGCTTGAGGCGAGCGACCTTTACGGAAACGGCTTCAACTCCCCGGCCGAGGAATGGCTGCCGCAGGGCTTGCCCAATATTCTTGCCGCACAAGCGCTTTTTCCGATGACGGCCCAATTCGAAATGGCTGGAAACCCGCGCGAGAACGAGATCGCCGGCGCCGTACATGACCGGATAGATGCCGCTTGGCCAATCCTTGCACAGCGTGTCCGAACCATCCCCGCTTATGGCGCCGCTTTTGTCGAGTCTTTTGCCCATATCAACGCCCCCGAACAGGTCACAATCGTGGAAATCGCAACGGCAATCGCAGCTTTTATCGGTACGGAATGGCGCAATCACGACAGCCCGTTCGATGCCTATCTGCAAGGGGATCCAACCGCCCTGAACCCTGAACAAACCCGCGGCATGACCCTGTTTTACGGGCGCGCAGGGTGTTCGGGCTGTCACGCGGGCCCGTTGCTAAGTGACCAGAAATTCCACGCGCTTGCGCTGCCGCAATTCGGACCGGGGCGTACCCGCCGCTTTGACCCCTATGCCCGGGATGTCGGGCGCATGGCAGAGAGCGACAGTTTGGAAGACGCCTACCGCTTTCGCACTCCGCCGCTCAGAAACGTGGCGCTTACGGCACCTTACGGGCATAATGGCACGTATCCGACGCTGGACGGTATCGTTCGCCACCACCTTGATCCCCTTCGCAGCCTTGCCCGCTGGAAGCCGGACCTTGCCCGGTTACCAGATGTTCCGTGGCTGGCCCCAGCCGATTTTCTCGTGCGCGACGATGCCCGCGAAGCCGCACGACACAGCGCACGCATTGATGTTACCCCCACGCCTCTGGCCGACGCAGAGGTGGCAGAAATTGTTGCCTTCCTGAACGGCTTAACCGGCCGCACCGCGCACATCCGCCCGTTGGGACGCCCTGCGCAGGTGCCTAGCGGACTGCCCGTGGACTGACTTTCTTTTGGGCAACAGCCCAATATTTCGCCCTCCTTTCGGGGAGGCGCGTGAATTTTTGCGTACCAGCTAACCAGTGAATGAAAAGTAATTCACCATTTTCATACCGGCTGTGGCACACAAAGGGACATTCACGACATATGCCGGATTGAAATCCCTGCCTGCCCACGTCAAAATGGCATCTGCTTTGCGGCGCCGCTGTGCGTCCTTTTTCCAAAAGACATCCTGATCAAAGGTCTTTGCCAATGCTGCTCGATATCAATGTTCACCTCCGCTACAGTGTGCAGCACACCACAGATCTGCTTTTGCAAATCGAAGCGAGCGAGTTGCCCGATCAAAAGATCGTCGAAGCCTCGATCAAGTTGAGCCCCACAGAGCATTTTGCCCGCGTCCCCGCCGAAGACGGCATCGGCGAGCGGATATGGCTGCGTGTTGACCGTGAATTCCGCTGCAATTACCGCGCGCGAATGTCGATTACGCGCCCCCCCCTCGACATTTCACAAATGCCTTCTGTCTCGCCCCATCGCCTTCCCGGAGAAACAGTGCGGTATCTGATGCCTTCGCGCTATTGCCCGTCCGACGAATTCCAGTCCTTTGTGAATGCCGAGTTTTCGCAGTTTCAGGGCGGTGCCCGCATTGCGGCCTTCCGGACGTGGATCGAGAAAAAATTCCAGTATGCCCCCGGATCAAGCACAAGCCAGACCACCGCGCTAGACACCTTTGTGCAGCGCAGAGGCATTTGCCGCGATTTTGCGCATGTTCTGATCACGCTGGCGCGGGCATCAGGGATACCCGCGCGCTTTGTCAGCGTTTTTGCGCCCGGTATCACACCACCCGACTTTCACGCTGTGGCCGAAGTCTACCTTGAAGACGGCTGGCATCTTGTGGACCCGACAGGCATGGCGCGCACCGAGACGATGGCCCGCATCGGCGTCGGGCTTGATGCCGCCGATGTGGCGTTTCTCACAAGCTTCGGATTCATGAATATGCTGGAGCAATCCGTCAGCGTTTTTCGGGTCTGACCCGGTGCTGGGCCGGTGCTGGGCCGCAAAATTGCGCAGCACCTGCCTTAGCGCCGGCCTCAGGTATAGACATCCGGCGCATCGCGCCCCGTCAGTGTCGCCATATCGCTCAGCATCAGGACCGCGTCGCGCAAGGGACCAAGAACGCTTTGGGTATCGTCTTCGGCACAGGCCTCGAATGGCAGGTATTTTTCCAGATAGACACGGATTGTGGCACCTTCGGTTCCGGTGCCCGACAAACGCAGCACTGCCCGCTCGCCCCCATCAAACCAGATCCGCAATCCTTGATTGCCACTCACAGAGCCATCAACCGGATCAAGGTAGGAAAAGTTGTCAGCGCGTGTCACCGTCAAGCCCCCAAAGCTTTGTCCGGGCAACGCATCGAGCCTGCTTTCGATGCCTTTTATCACTTGATTTGCAGCCTGCGTCGGAACGGCCTCGTAATCGTGGCGTGAATAATAGTTGCGTCCGAAGCTGCGCCAATGGTCCTGCATCACCTGCGCCACCGAAGCACGTTTTGCCGCTAGAATACTGAGCCAAAGCAAAACCGCCCACAGCCCGTCCTTTTCGCGCACGTGGTTCGAGCCGGTGCCGGCACTTTCCTCGCCGCAAATCGTGGCCTTGCCAGCATCCAGCAGGTTGCCAAAGAACTTCCAGCCGGTCGGCGTCTCGAACGACGCAATCTCCAGTTTTTCGGCAACCAGATCACTTGCGCCACTTGTGGGCATCGAGCGTGCAATACCCGCAAGCCCCGCCGCATACCCCGGCGCCAGATGCGCGTTAGCTGCCAGAACAGCAAGGCTATCGGACGGGGTCACATAAACACCGCGCCCGACAATCATGTTGCGATCGCCGTCACCATCAGAGGCCGCACCAAAATCAGGGGCGTCTTTGGCCATCATAATGTCTATCAACGCCTTTGCCCAAACCGGATTGGGGTCGGGGTGACCTCCGCCGAAATCCTCGCTCGGGACCCCGTTCATGACCGTGCCCGCCGGCGCTCCGAGGTTTTGCTCAAGGATCGCCATCGCATAAGGGCCGGTTACCGCATGCATCGCATCGAACCGCATCGTGAACCCCGAGGCAAACAGCGCCCTAAGCGCATCGAAATCAAACAATGTCTCCATCAGTGCCTGATACTGTGTGACAGGGTCCACGATTGTGATCTTCATCTCGCCGATCGCAGCTTGGCCGAGTGAGCCCAGAGCAACATCGTCAACGTTCGCAATGGAATAACTGCCCAACATGCAGGTCTGCTCGAAAATTGCCGCCGTTACACCTTCGGGGGCGGGTCCGCCGTTAGGCGTGTTGAACTTCAGGCCAAAATCCTCGTCGATCCCACCCGGATTATGGCTGGCCGACAGAATAAGGCCCCCGTCGGTTTCATTCAAACGGATCAGATGCGAGGCCGCCGGCGTTGACAGAATGCCGTTCTGACCGACGATGACCTCGGCGGCATCGTTGGCAGCGGCCATTTTAAGGATCGTCTGAATGGCTGGAACGTTGAAATACCGTCCGTCGCCGCCCACCACAAACCGCTTGCCCTTTGCCCCGCCAATAGCATTGAAAACCGATTGGACAAAATTCTCAAGATAGTCAGGCTGCATGAACACCCGCGTTTTTTTACGCAAGCCCGACGTTCCGGGCTTTTGCCCCTCGATTGGGCGGGTTTTGACTGTTTCAAACATTCGTGTCGTCCTTTTGGAAATGCGGTGATCCAGAAGCGCGGCCTTGTGCGTTCATCAGCGATGCAATCTCGTGCAAAGACGGGCTCTGGGCGATTTCGTCGATATCGGGGCCATAACGGCGTTGCCAGTTGGGATGCTCGTCAACTGTCCCCGGCAGGTTTTGGGCCTCGACACAGCCCAGCACGTCGTCAAGCTGCACCGCAATCATCGCCGCAGGAGAGGCCGCCAAGGCGCGGTGCACCTGTGTTGACAGGGTTGGATAATCAGTGGTCAGGGTTTGTGCCGTATTCCCCGACGCGCCATTCAGTGCCAGCAAACTATTCACATCCTGCGCGCGGGTCGTGCGAAGTGGCGCGATCGCCTCGGGCGTGACCCAGCCAAGCTTTCCCCACCAGTCGATATCGTGACCTTGGCGAAACCCGTTCAGGGTCGGCGTGTCGTGGGTGCCAAAACAGCTCAGCACCTGGGGGCTGGTGTCTTGCGGGTTACGGAACTGTCCGGTGTCGTCTTTTTCGTACTGCAAAACGGAATAGCCGTAAAACCCGTGGCTGCGCATCGTTTCACGAAATCCCGACGGCACCAGCCCGAGGTCCTCGCCGATAATCGCAGTGCCCGCGCGGGCGGCCTCGATTTTGATCACTGCCAAAATGGCATCGAAAGGCTGCTTGATATACCCCCCCGGGCTGCCATCGTCAGGGGCCCAGAAACTGCGGTTCATGCCAAGCACGTGATCAATCCGCAGCACACCACAATGGCGCGCTGTCTCTGCCAGAACCCTGCGCAACGCCCCGTAGCCGCTTGCCTTCAACTTGCCGGGCGCAAAGGCGGCAAGATCCCAGTTCTGTCCCCCCGGGCTCAGGTGATCGGGCGGCGCCCCGACAGAGACGCCCGTGGCGATATCGTTGCTTTCGCACCAACCCTCGGCCCCGCTGCGTCGCGCGCCCACCGCAAGATCAAGATAAAGCCCAAGTGCCATGCCCGCAGACTTTGCCCGCGCCTGCGCCGCCCCCAATTGACGATCTGCCACCCATTGCTGCCACGCATGAAAGGCCACCTGCTCTGACAAGGCGTGGTGCGCCTTCGCGATGGCACGCGGGTGTTTGTCTTTGAGGTCCACCGGCCATTTGCGCCAGTCGTCACCGTGGATCGCAGTCAGCGCCTCGAACAACGCAAACTGCAAAAGCGGCTCGCCCCGCTCTGCCCGAAAAGCCGAAAACTCGGCTCGGGCGGCGGGTGTCGCCTCTGCTCGAAACGCCTTGAACAGCGCCTCTAACCTGTGGCGCAGAACCTCGCGGTGGCGCTGGTAAGGTACGGTGACAGACGCCTGCAACGCGGCGACCTCCGCACGGGCGTCGTGCAATACCTGTTGTGCAGCGGCAGAATGGTCCAGCCCCGGCATTCGGTCCAGCGCGATGTGAAACGTGTTCAGAAACCCGCGATGGCTTGGCGAATAGGGGCTGCCGCCACCGTCATGGGAAAACCCCAGCGCGTGCACCGGATTTATGCCCACAAATCCGGCCCCTTGCGCGGCCAATCCGGCACTCAAAGACGCAAGAGCCTCAAAATCCCCAATGCCGCTGTCGCGGGGCGCATGAAGGCCGTAAAGGGCTGTGTTCACCCCCCAAAGCCGCTCTTGTCCGGCGACATCACCAATCAGCGGCACCTGCGCCGGCGCTGCAATCAGGGTGATCGTTTCTTGTCCAGCATTCCTGCTATTTTCAAGCGGGTACATTTCAAGCCGGTGCACCCCGTGCGGCAGGGCAGGCACGGTAACGATGCCGCGCCCCTCAACCTCCGCTTCGTTCGGATTTTCACGAA
>JBLIFE010000058.1:0-9636 GCA_047633515.1 Paracoccaceae bacterium
AGCAGCCGCGTTTGCCACGTGATCAGGCACTTTATGTGGCCATGTGCAATTCGGGACATCGGGATATTTCGCTCAACTTCTGATCGGATTGTTTTCGAGAAAAAATTGACCCGTGCGCCTTTTTATCAAGGTGCGCGGGTTTTTCGTTTCTTGTTTTTGTGTGGGGCAAAGCAGGGGGCGGGCAAATCTTGCACGGGTGTAGTGCAATTGCCGTGACCTTGTGTGCCGGGCGCTTGAACTGGTGGACGTGAATGCCTTTGCGGATTAGACCATTCCGCACGCGAATGAAGTGGGCCAACAGATGTCGAAAACGAGCTTGAATCAAACGAACCTGTCGGCTTTGGGGGCAGGGCCGCTTGCGCAGTTATTGATCGAGGTGACGACCGGTAACGCGGATCTTCAGCGCCGATTGCGTCTCGAGCTGACTGCCGCACAAGGGCTATCGGAGCTTTCGCGGGAATTGCGCAAGCGTCTGGCGGCGCTGCGGCGGGCCAAAACCCGCGTCTCGTGGCGCAAAAGGCGCAAGCTGGCACAAGAGCTGGACCTGCTGTGCGACATGATTGTGAACCGCGTCGGTGGCGACGATCCGACCGAGGCGTTCGATCTGCTGTGGGAGTTTCTGGACCTTGAACCGGCCATTCAAAACCGGACCGATGACAGCCGCGAAGAGATCGCAGAGGCGTTCGCGCGTGCTGTTACGCATTTTGAAACACTGGGTCCCAAAGCCTCTCCTGATGCGACAGAGCTTGCAGAGCGGCTTTGTGAGGCGCTGTTCGACAATGCCGCCGGCCAGTTTGACGGGATGATCACAGCACTGGGTCCGACGTTGGGCCAGACAGGATTGGACCATCTTGCTAGTCTGACGCGCGCCCGGATCGAGGCGTATGCGCCCCATTCAATAGCGCGCGGGCGGGGGCTGCTGGTCTTGCAACAGATCGCGGATATTCAAGGCGATGTCGCAGGTTTTATGGCGCGCTACACCGCGCAGGAGTTGCGGCTTCCGCAGATTGCACTTGAAGTGGCAGAGCGGTTTTTGCGTGTAAACGACGCGGCGCGCGCCCTTGAGCTGCTCGTGGCGTCGGGTGAGGCCCAGACCCACCGCAACCCTTTGCAACCTGAAATGGACGCTTTGCGAATTACCTGCCTTGATGCGTTGGGGCGCGAGCCCGAGGCGCAGGCTTTGCGATGGGAAAGTTTCAGGACCCATCTGAACGGCGAGCATTTGCGGGCCTATCTCGCGGCGCTCCCCGATTTCGAGGATATCGAGGCCGAAGACCGCGCCAAAGACCACGCCATGGGCTTTTCCCGGTTTGGTGTTGCGCTTGATTTTTTGTTGAACCGGGGAGATTTGGCGCTGGCGGCGCGTCTGATCGAGACCCGCGCCAAAGAGTTGAACGGGCACGCCGAGGAATTACTGGAGCGTGCGGCAAACATGTTGGGGGAACGTCACCCGCTGGCGGCGGTTTTGGCGCGGCGTGCCATTATTTTGTTTACGTTGCACGACGGGCGCACGAAACGCTATGGACAGGTGGCGGGTCATTTGTTGGAATGTTTTGCCGCTGATGCGTTGATTGTGGACTATGCGCCTTTTCCGGATCACGATGTGTTTGTGCGGTCTCTGGAGGAATGGCACGGCTCAAAGAAGACGTTTTGGCAGCGCGTCCGGTAAGATGTGCCACAAACTTGATCACGGGGTGAGGCCGAGCGCTGATTGCAGTGGCTTTTTGTGACAGGATCGTCGGTGCGCGCAAAAGTATTGATAATCACGACGCAGGATGAAGCATCTGTGCCCTGCTATGAAGAAATTAACCGTATAGATCACAATGTGGGCTTTGGTTTTGATGAGACCGGCATGCTTGCCGGGTAATAAATGTTAGCGTACGGCATGCTTGGGATATGGCATGCGAGCCGTGCTTCGATAGACGATAGGGTAAGAAAATGATAATCGACAAAGTAGTGGCCAAGGCCGATGCAGCCTCGCTTCAAGCGGAAATTCTGCGCCATTTGAAACTCTCGCTGGGAAAAGACCCGGCCCATGCGTCTACTTATGACTGGCGGATGTCCCTGTCGCTGGCGTTGCGCGACATGATAATCGAGCCGTGGTTCGAGAGCACGCGCAAAACCTATGAGGCCAAGGGCAAGAGGGTTTATTATCTGTCGATGGAGTTTCTGATCGGGCGCCTGATCGAGGACGTTGCAGTCAATCTTGGCATGGAAGAGGTCGCGTCCGAAGCGTTGGCCGGATTGGGTCAGAAGTACGAGGCGATTGTCGCTGACGAGCCGGACGCGGCGTTGGGCAATGGCGGTTTGGGGCGGCTGGCGGCTTGTTTCCTTGACAGCCTGTCGACTTTGGGTATCCCGGCCTATGGCTACGGCATCCGATATGAACACGGCCTGTTCGAACAGCATTTCGAGGACGGGCGTCAGATAGAGACAGCCGAGGAATGGCTGGCCCAGCGTCACGCGTGGGAGTTCGAGCGCCCGGAGGTGTCGTATCCGATCCATTTTGGTGGCAATGTGGTGCTCAAGGGGCAAACCGCTGTCTGGCAGCCTGCCGAAACCGTGATGGCGCAGGCCTATGATACCCCTGTTGTCGGGTGGCAGGCGCAATGGGCCAATACGCTCCGGCTTTGGGCGGCCAAACCGACCGTGCTGTTCGATCTGGCCAGCTTTAATCAGGGTGATTATATCGGGGCCAGTAAACCCGAGGCGCTGGCGCGTACCATCAGCCGGGTCCTGTATCCCGACGACACGACCGATACCGGCAAGGAATTGCGCCTCAAGCAGGAGTATTTCTTTACCGCCGCGTCGATCAAGGACCTCGTGCGCCGCTTTTTATCCGAAGGGCACGCCATCGAAAGGCTGGCTGATCATGTGGCTATCCAGTTGAACGACACCCATCCCGCCATTGCCGGCCCCGAGCTGGTGCGCGAGCTTGTGGACGAGCAGGGTCTGGAGATGTCTGCGGCAATCGGGATCGCGCGCAATTGCCTTGCCTATACCAATCACACGTTGCTGCCCGAAGCCTTGGAACGGTGGCCAGAGGATCTGTTTGCGCGTATCCTGCCGCGCCATCATCAGATCATCGGCGTCATCCAGGACCATCACCTGAAGGCGACGGGCGGCAATATCCGCATCATCGAGGACGGCTCGGTAAAGATGGGCGAGCTGGCCTTTATCATGGCGCATAACGTCAACGGCGTGTCCGCGCTGCATTCCGATCTGGTCAAGCAGACCGTGTTTGCCGATTTGCACGCGGCCTATCCTGATCGCATTCTGAACCAGACCAACGGCATTACGCCGCGACGCTGGCTTTACAGCTGCAATCCGCCACTGCGCAATCTGATCAACCAGACCATTGGTGCCGACTGGCCTGCTGATCTTGAAAAACTGTCACAACTTGAGCCACATATCGACGACAGTGCCTTTCAGGATGCTTTTCTGGCCGCCAAGGTCCAGAATAAAGAACGCCTTGCGACGTGGCTCAAGGCGCGCGATGGTGTGACGCTCGATACGTCTGCGATGTTCGATGTACAGATCAAGCGTATTCATGAATACAAACGTCAGTTGATGAACCTTCTCGAGACAGTGGCACTTTGGAATGCGATCCGGGACAACCCGAATGGCAATTGGACGCCGCGGGTCAAGATATTTGGCGGTAAAGCTGCGCCCGGATATGTGGTTGCAAAAGAGATCATCCACCTGATCAATGACGTGGCCAAGCATATCAATGCCGATCCGGTGACCCGCGATCTGCTACAGGTGGTGTACCCCGAAAACTATAACGTCACGATGGCCGAAGTGCTGATCCCCGCGTCCGACCTGTCAGAGCAGATTTCGACCGCTGGCAAAGAGGCCTCGGGGACGGGCAATATGAAATTTGCGCTCAACGGCGCGTTGACGATCGGTACATTGGACGGCGCGAATGTCGAAATCCGCGACGCTGTGGGGGCTGAAAATTTCTTCCTGTTCGGGATGACGGCCGCCGAGGCCGACGCCCGCCGCGAGGAGCACGGCTTTGCGCCTGCGGCGATTGCGGCGAGCCCAGTGTTGAAACAGGTGCTTGACCAGATTGGTGCCGGTGTGTTTTCGGGCGGGGATGCCGACCGTTATGCCGGTCTGGTGGCGCGAATGTATGACCACGATTACTTCCTCGTGACCTGTGATTTCGATGCGTACTACGCCGCACAACGCGACGTCGACGTGGCCTTTGTGGATACCGCCAACTGGACCCGGATGGCGGCCCTGAACACGGCGCGCATGGGGTGGTTTTCGTCCGATCGCACGATCAAGGGCTACGCAAAAGACATTTGGGGTGCAAAAGCGCTCAAATAACCGGAGAGATAGTTGTGACACACATCAATCCCGAAGACGTACAGCCTATCCTGAGCGGAACCCACGCGGATCCCTTTGCTGTGCTGGGCCAGCACAGTGTGGATGGCAAACTGACGTTGCGTGTCTTTGTGCCAGGTGCCGAGGCAATGGATGTTCTGGATGCAAGAACGGGCCGAAAGGTCGTGTCGCTTGTGCCGGTGACGGGTGGTTTGTTCACCGGCGTGGCGGCGCGGCGCAAGAACCGTTTTGCCTACCGTGTTCGTGTGACGAAAGACGGCCAGACGTGGGAGCATTGCGACCCTTATCAATTCGGGCCGCGTTTGGGCGAGTTGGATGAATACCTGATCGCAGAAGGCTCGCACCGGCGGCTTTGGGATGTGCTGGGCGCGCATGTGCAACAGCACGAAGGCGTCATGGGCACGCATTTCGCGGTCTGGGCACCCAATGCCAGTCGGGTCTCGGTGGTTGGTAACTTCAACCTCTGGGACGGGCGGTGTCATTTGATGCGCCGGCGGGGTGCCACGGGCGTGTGGGAAATGTTCATTCCCGGACTGGGCGAGGGGGATGCGTACAAATACGAATTGCTTGACCAGCACGGCACACTTTTGCCGCAAAAGGCCGACCCCTTTGGTTTTGGCTCCGAGCACCCGCCCAAAACGGCTTCGGTTATCCGCGATATCAAGGGCTACGCGTGGGATGATGCGGCATGGATGACGCGGCGGGCTGATTTGCACAAGATCGACAAACCTATTTCGGTCTATGAAGTGCATCTGGCGTCGTGGCGTCGCGTTCCCGAAGAGGGCAACCGCCCTTTATCCTACCTTGAGCATGCCACCCAACTGGTCGACTATGCCAAGGATCTGGGGTTTACACACCTTGAACTGATGCCGATTTCGGAATTTCCCTTTGACGGGTCGTGGGGCTATCAACCGGTCGGCCTGTTCGCGCCAACCATCCGGCACGGAACGCCGTCAGAGTTTCGTGCGTTCGTGGAGGCCTGTCACGCCGCTGGCATGGGTCTTATCCTTGACTGGGTGCCGGGGCATTTTCCCGAAGACAAGCACGGCCTTGGCCAGTTCGACGGCACACCGCTTTACGAGCATGCAGACCGCAAGGAAGGGTTCCATCCCGACTGGAACACTCTTGTTTATAATTACGGACGCCGCGAGGTGGCCAATTATCTGACATCGAACGCGCTTTACTGGTTTCACGAGCATCATATCGACGGGCTACGTGTGGATGCTGTGGCCTCGATGCTGTACCGTGATTACTCGCGTAAAGCGGGCGAGTGGGTCCCGAATATTCACGGCGGGCGTGAAAACCTCGAGGCAATCGCATTCTTGCAAGGCGTCAACGAGGTGTCTTACGGCGAAGTCCCCGGGATTATGACGCTGGCCGAGGAATCGACGGCCTTTCCGGGGGTCAGTGCGCCGACGGATGTGGGCGGGCTTGGCTTCGGGTTCAAGTGGAACATGGGCTGGATGAACGACACGCTGGCCTACATGGAGCAGGATCCCGTTCATCGGAAGTTCCATCATCACAAGATGACATTCGGCATCCACTATGCCTTTAGCGAGAATTTCGTGCTGCCGCTGAGCCACGACGAGGTTGTGCATGGCAAGGGCTCGCTTTTGGATAAAATGCCGGGCGAGGGTGCGGAGAAATTTGCCAACCTGCGGGCGTATTACGGGTTTATGTGGGGCCATCCGGGCAAGAAGCTGTTGTTCATGGGGGGCGAATTTGCCCAAGGCCTTGAGTGGAACCACGATTCGTCGCTGGACTGGCACCTGCTGGAGCATAGGCTGCATTCGGGAATGCAGACGTTGATCCGCGATCTGAACACGACTTATTCATCGCTCGGGGCGCTGCACGAGCAGGATTGTAAACCCGAAGGGTTCGAGTGGGTCGAGGAAACATCGGGTGAGGAATCGATCTTTGCGTGGATACGCCACGGGTTCGAGGGAACCGCGCCTGTGCTGGTTGTGTCAAACATGACCCCTGTGGAACGCTCGATGCGGCGCGTCGGTGTCCCCGACGCGGGACGCTGGATCGAAAAGCTGAACACGGACGCTGCAATCTATGGCGGCGGCGGGGCGGGAAATATGGGCTTCAAAGAGACCGACGATGTGGCCGTGTCAGGACATGCGCAATCACTGAGTTTGACGCTGCCTGCACTTTCGACTTTGTTCTTCGAGTTGGAACAGACCTGATATAACAAAAACAGACGACTAAAATCTCAGGGGGGAAACCAAATGGACAGAGAGACAAATCGACTGGCGCAACAATCCATGGCGTTCGTTCTTGCAGGAGGGCGGGGCAGCCGTCTTTATGAATTGACGGACAGGCGCGCGAAACCGGCAATGTATTTCGGCGGCAAAAGCCGGATCATCGACTTTGCCCTGTCCAATGCTGTCAATTCCGGCATCCGCCGTATCGGGGTTGCGACCCAGTACAAGGCACACAGCCTTATTCGTCATTTGCAGCGTGGTTGGAGCTTTTTTCGGGCGGAGCGGAACGAGTCGCTGGATATCTTGCCCGCGTCCCAGCAACTCAACGAAAAGAACTGGTACAAGGGCACTGCCGATGCGGTCACCCAGAACATTGATATCATCTCCGGTTATGGCACGAAGTATATCGTTATTCTCGCAGGGGATCACATCTATAAACAGGATTATTCTTTTATGATCCGCCAGCATGTGGAAACCGGCGCGGATGTGACGGTCGGCTGTATCGAGGTGCCCCGCGAAGAGGCCAAAGGCTTTGGTGTGATGAAAGTCGATGCCCATGACCGAATTCTTGACTTTATCGAAAAGCCGTCCGATCCGCCGCCGATGGAGGGACGTCCCGATCTGGCGTTGGCCAGCATGGGGATTTACGTCTTCGAGACCGAGTTTCTGTTTGCTCTGTTGAAAAAAGACGCAGAAAACCCTGAGTCGAGCAATGATTTCGGAACCGATATCATTCCCGATCTGGTGCGCAAGGGCCGCGCGTTTGCGCATCCGTTCAGCCGCTCTTGTGTGCGTTCGGGGCTTGAAAAGGAACCTTACTGGCGCGACGTTGGTACGATCGATGCGTTCTGGCGCGCCAACGTGGACCTGACCGATTTTACGCCCGACCTTGATCTTTACGACAACTCCTGGCCTATCTGGACCTATTCGGAGCTGACGGCCCCGGCCAAATTCATCCACAACGAAGAGGGGCGGCGCGGTTTGGCTGTGTCGTCGATGGTGTCGGGGGGCTGCATCATCTCGGGGTCCAGCCTTGAGAGGTGCCTGATGTTCACGGGGGTGAAAACGCATTCGTTTTCAACGCTCACAGGCGTGGTTGCGATGCCTTACGCCGAGATAAACCGAAATGCCCGATTGACGAATGTCGTGATTGATCGCGGTGTGATCATCCCCGAAGGACTTGTTGTGGGCGAGGACCCGGTTTCGGACGCAAAGCGGTTCCGGCGTACAGCAGGGGGCGTTTGCCTGATTACCCAATCCATGATCGACGCGTTGGATGGCTAGATGAACCTGCTGTTTGTTGCCTCTGAATGTGCGCCCTTTGTCAAGACAGGGGGGCTTGCGGATGTGATCGGTGCGGTGCCCAAATCGCTGGCCGGTTTGGGGGTGCAGGTGAAAATCCTGCTGCCGGCCTATCCCGACTTGCGCGCGTTGATTCAACGTGGACACAGCGTTCTGCACCTGCCCGATCTGTTCGGTGGTTCGGCGGATGTTATCTCGGTGCAGGCCGAAGGACTGGATCTGTTGTTGCTGGACGCACCACATCTGTTTGACCGGCCCGGCAATATCTATCTTGATGCAAGCGGTGCAGATTGGGCGGATAATTATCTGCGCTTTGGTGCGCTGTCCTATGTTGGCAGCGTTATCGCGCTGGATGGTTTGGGGGCATGGCGACCCGATCTCGTGAATGCCCACGATTGGCAGGCGGGGCTGGTGGCCGCGTATCTGCGCCAGTCGGGGCGGCGGGCACCGCCGGTGGTTTTGACAATCCACAACATTGCCTTTCAAGGGCTTTTCGGGGCCGAGGTACGCCATGAGCTTGGGCTTGTTGATGCGTTGTTTACCCCCGAGGGGGTCGAGTATTTCGGGATGGTCAGCTTTTTGAAGGCCGGTATCGCGCTGTCGGACAAGATTACCACCGTTAGCCCGACCTATGCCAAAGAGGTGCTGTCCCACGCGTTCGGGATGGGGCTTGAGGGGATATTGCAGGCGCGGAATGCGGATCTTGTGGGCATCCTGAACGGTATTGATACCGAGGTCTGGAACCCCGAAACCGATGCCGCGTTGGCGCAAACTTACGGGGTGCGCAGTCTGAAACGCAAGTCGGTAAACAAGGCGGCTGTCGAAGCGCGCTTTGGCTTGTCCTCGCACGCGCCGGGGCCGTTGTTTTGTGTGATCAGCCGCCTGACCACCCAAAAGGGGCTCGATCTGTTGCTTGAGGCGATCCCCGCGCTGGTTGCTCAGGGCGCAAAGCTGGCGGTTCTGGGGTCGGGCGACAAGGGGATGGAGCGCGCGTTTGTGACTGCCTCGCGGCGTTTTGAGGGGGCTGTCGGGGTGATCATCGGCTATGATGAGGCGCTCTCCCACCTGCTTCAGGGGGGCAGTGACGCCATTTTGATCCCCTCGCGGTTCGAGCCGTGCGGGCTGACGCAACTCTACGGGCTGCGCTATGGAACGGTGCCGGTTGTGTCGCGCACGGGCGGTCTGGCCGATACTGTGATCGATGCAAACGCGGCGGCCGTTTCGGCAGGGTGTGCCACGGGGCTGCAATTCTCGCCGGTCACTCTGGCGGGGCTAGAGGAAGCGATCGCGCGGACATGCACGCTTTTCCGGCAGCAAAAGGTCTGGGGAGCGATGATGCGCCGTGGCATGGTGCATCCGGTCGGGTGGGACCGTTCGGCGCGTGCGTATCTGGACGTGTTCCACGCCTCACTTCAACAAGCGGATCACTGAAATTCATGAAACAACCGGCACTGACAAGTGGCACCTCGTCAAAATTGGGGGCTGTGCACGATGGCGAGGGCGTAAACTTCGCTGTTTTTTCGAAAAATGCGACTTGCATCGATCTGTGCCTGTTCTCGCCTGACGGGCGCACCGAAACTGCACGTTTGCCGATGCCGGAACGTACAGGCCCGGTTTGGCACGGCTATGTGTCGGGCCTGCCGGTGGGGTCGCGTTACGGGTTCCGGGCCCACGGCATGTATGCGCCAGAGCAGGGTCACCGGTTCAACCCTAACAAACTGCTGCTGGATCCCTACACAAAGGAACTGTCGGGCGACTGGGTCGATCATCC